>CAYYQJ010000163.1:0-6463 GCA_964473775.1 uncultured Bacteroidales bacterium
CACGGCTCTGAACACTCTTTCCCTACACGACGCTCTTCCGATCTGTGCTGCCAATTGTCATGGGCATGGCCAGGTCGATTATTACCTGACGCAGAGATTTTTCGTGACGATAATGCACGTAAAAATGAATGGAATAGTTGATGGCGATGCCTAAGATAATGGAGCTGGCACCAATGGCAATGGTGGATATCTGAAACTTGAGAAAATAGATGATGGCGATTGAAAATACGCCCCCAAACAGCACCGGAAGCAGCAGGAAAAAGATGGTGCGGTAGTTTTTGAAGTACATTCCGAGAAATACGAAGAGGATGATGATGGCCAGAATCATGGTCATCATAGAGTCTTTTTTTAGTTGGTTTGCATTGCCAACAGCAACGGCTACAGCTCCGTAGTATTGAATGTTGACTCCGCTTCCGGAATATGAGGCTGTGTTTTTGGAGATGATTTTTTCGAGATGCGCAATCATGTCAGAATTTTTGGCTGATTCGCTGTTATCATTGGTTGTGCTGATGAACATCAGCAGATTTTTTTTATCTTTCGAAAAAATACGGTCTTTGTACATCAGATAATTGTTGCCGATGCTGCTGAGTCCGAGTTTTTTTATGGCGAGAGGGGTAATGCTGAAAGGGTCGCGGATGAGGAATTTTTTCATTACAAAACCGGCAGGGGAAATCAGCATTTTATAGTTGCTGCTCAAGACTGTTTCTACATTGGCTGAATCGAGATTTTTGGCTATTTGGGTATAGTCATTGTTGTCGAGGAAAAAGGGAAGGTTGCGCCAAAACAAATCGTAGGTGTCTTGCATCATTTCTTCTGAGAGTTTATATGTGAGCTCTTTTGCTTCAGCGGGAATCATATCTTGCTTGATGTCTTTAGCTAAATCATCGGCCTGAGACATTAGTTTTTCGCGGGTGGCTTCGGATGAATCGGGTGCACTCAGAATCACTATGAGCTTGTCGTTGGATTTGATTTGCTCAAACACATCACCAATGTTCTTAACTTGTTTGTCTTTAGGAATAAAATCGGCAACATCTTCGCTCAGATGAATTTTTGAAGCAAAAAAGGTTAGAAAAGCAGTAATCGTTATCAGCAAAGCAAACAAGAGGCGTTTGCGGGTCTGGAAGAATTCAAATATTTTCAGAAAGATAGCTGACATGCTGTAGTTTTATTTTGAGTTTATGTTGTTAGTTTCTTTTGCCGGTTTTTCAATATCGGTGGCGATTCGTTTTCGGCGGAATATTTTTAGTAAAACAAAGGTTGTTATTCCGAAAAGCAAAGCCATTGCGGTAGCAAAAACAAAACTTCCGATCACGTATTGCAGGACGTTGATTTTGACATCGCGCAAGGTTAGAGAGGAAGAATAAGCCACATTGACCATATCATATTTGTAAACAAAACCACCGAACAAATAACTCAGATAAATGATGAGAGGTATCATGGGCGGTATGCTGATGTTGCTTGCAACCAGTGTAAGTACTTTGTTTAGACGGAAAAACATGGCGAGCAGCAGGGCTAAGCCCATTTGATATCCCCAAAAAGGAGCAATGCCCATAAACATACCCAGCATAACCGAAAAGGTGATTTTGGCATCGGAATCCTGGTTTTGAAGGATGTATTTTTCGTAAAAATCTCTGATGTTTTTTTTGCTCAGCCAGTTGATGAAACGGAAAGGTTTGACCACCAAGATTGCTATCAATACCAAAAAGGTGTTGAGAATGGATATTCTGGTGAAATCTTTGAATGGTTTGAAATGAGAAATCCTTTCGTCGCCGGGGGCATAATACACCTGGATAGGAATGCATATTACATTGATGTTTTGCCAGGCTGCCCTGACGATGACTTCGATTTCGAATTCGTATTTTCGGGTTATATAATGTTTTTTATGAAGGAGATGGATGGGGTAGGCCCTGTAGCCTGATTGGGTGTCGGGCAATTTGATGCCTGTTTCGAAACGAAACCAGAAGTTGGAGAATTTGTTGCCGAAACTGTTTTTTTTAGGTACATTTTC
Organism: uncultured Bacteroidales bacterium; assembly: GCA_964473775.1. GTDB lineage: Bacteria > Bacteroidota > Bacteroidia > Bacteroidales > CAIWKO01 > CAIWKO01. The sequence continues at coordinate 2,009 of CAYYQJ010000163.1, forward strand.
CTGCTGCATGTTTCTGGCTCCAATGATTATGGTGTCGGGTTCTTCTTTTATTTTTTGCAGAAAAGCCGGCAGGTCGGAAGCCATGTGTTGACCATCGGAATCAATGGTGATGCCATATCGGTAGCCCTCCGCATGTGCCAGTTGGAATGCTTTGCGAAGTGCATATCCTTTACCGCAATTTTTGGGAAGATGCAATACTTTGATATTGGAAAGGCTGTCGAGAATTTCTCTGGTTTTATCGGTTGAACCATCGTTAATAACAATGATGTTAGAGGTATAGAGCTGCACATCTTCTATCACTTTTTTCAGGGTAGCCGCATTGTTGTAAGTAGGAATAATTACACAACACTGAAGTTCGTTGAAGGTTTGATATGTATCCTGATTATGCGGCATACTATTGATTTAATTTCTTTTTACAGGTTTCAATACCTTTCAGTATATGGTCTTTTTCGTGTTTGGTAGGGATGTGTTTTTGCAATGCTGTTTGGTAACAGTCAAGTGCTTTTTGATGTTGTGAGGATTTTAATAATAAATCCGCAGAATCAGAGTACGATAAATAACTATCGGGGTTTAAGCTGATAAATTCATCCATCTCTTTTTGGATATTGTTATTCCATTTTGAGGTTTCTTTGAACTTTTCTCTGAGGTGTTTGAATCGTATATAATTTATGTACCCACCATTTTCAAGAAAGTCGTCCTTTGGCAGATTCTCTTCCTTGCTGTAAATTTCCTGCTTATCTTTAATAGGATTGGCATCATTAAAAACAGAATTCAGGTCGTAACAAAGGTAATCACCTAAGGTATATGGGCCAGTGCAAATCCACATTTTTAATTCAGAAGGTTTAAAAATCACAGAATGATGTGCTATCAGTTGGTTTACGGCAATTTCGTTTCCATGACCTAATAATTCATCGTCCAATCCAAGGCGGTCGCGCAATATTTCGACAGCAACTTTTACCGAAATCGTTTCGTTTCTATCAAACAATTGCTGCATTCTTTTATATCGAATCATGGACGAACTCTCTTCAATTTGTTGGATATTGGATAAATCGTTCTTGAGATTTTCTGATTGAAAATGATTGGTACAAATCAGTTGTTCGTGTGGACAATAAAACTCGGTTTGAAATGGAGTTTTTTCTATTAGTATTGAGGTGTTTTCTCGTCCAGAACTTACATGAATGGACTCAGAAACAAAAATCTTTCGCTTCGAAGCTATGCTTTTAACTTCTTCAATATTGGAAGCATATTGCAACATTTCTCTTACGAGAATGGTGATGGGAGTTGAAGAAATCATGGGGAGTTTTGATTTGGCTGCATTCACAGTTACCGCTATGCCTTCCATATTCATTCCTGAAACGGTTCCTATCATGCCTCCCCAGGTAATCATAACGAATTTATGACCCTTTTCAGGATTGTAGAAAGTAACAATTTTGTCTTCGGCAAATTCATCGCCCACATGAAAGTCGAAATTCCGACCATGTATCACTTTGCCATCAGCAGTTTTGTTTCCCCAGGCAGCAAAAGAAGTGCATCCTACGAAATTCATATACTGAAGGGTGTGGCCAATATCGTGAGCTGCATGATAATTCATAATTCGGATGTATCCCGGACCAATCAAGGAAAATTCTTTAGAAGCGGATTGCGAAATGCCATAAATCTCCTGATTGTACTCATCGCCCACAAAATAATTCAGTTTACGGTTCATCCAGGCTACTACCATTTTTAAGAAAAACAGATAGAAGCGGTTTGTTACTTTCTTTCTGATTTCCGAAACAAATATTTTTTCCTGATTGTAGATCAGTTGGGCCGAAAGTTTTCCATTCACCATGCCTCTTTCATAGGCGGGGCCTTCTATATACATTTCCCACAATCCTTTATCGTTTTTTCTGATCCAGTTATTTCTTATGTTGAAAAAGTTTTCAGAAAGGGGATGGGGTTTTCTGTTCTGTAAATCGGATGCCGGAACTTTGGGAGGCCTACGTAGAACAGCCAGTGCAAACAAGCCCAAAAGAAGTAGTAAGAGTATGAAAATCCCAGAGAGTATATACAACAGCATTAAGAATTAATTATGGTACAAAATTAGCTTATTTTTACAAGGAAGCAATCAGCTAAATCAGTTTATTGAGGCTGACTCTAATTTCATGTAAGCCTCTTTCATTTTTGTGTGTACATTTCTGGTGAGTTCCTGATAGTTTTCGCCATATTCCGGGCTACCGAATTTCACTGGGTCGAGGTACACAATTTTGGCTTCTCCGTTTTTTAAATAGAACCATTTTCGTTTGAAAACATTCTCTGTGTAATGTATTACCACTGGTTGTATATCCATTTGAAGTTTTTCAGCAATATAAAAACCGCCTTTATGAAACCTGCCAATGTTGTTGGTTGAATACACTCCTTCAGGGAAAATCAATACGGGACATCCTAAATCAATGGATGGTTTCAACTCAGCAACCAATGCGTCTTTGCCTATATCAATAGGGAAGAAACGTATGTACTTTTGCAGAAAAAACCGGGCACCGGCATTGTTGTGCCAGTTGTTGTTAATCACGCGCATTCTGGATGAAAAACTAATCACAAGGGGAGCATCAATCAACGACTGATGATTGCATGCTATCAGAGCAGGTTTTTCGAAGTTTTCTTTTTGATAATTGATGTGAGTAAACTTAATATTCAGATGGGTTTTTGTAATAAATCCGGCATACCAACAAAGCAAGCGGCTGTAAATGGTATTGGGTTTATTGTTATTTAATGAGAAAGGAACCAAAATCAGCAATGTAAAGAACTGACTGGTACAGATAAAGATTAAAAAAGAGAGCAATCCCTTTAGTAGAATGATGAAATGATTTCCAAACCTTTTTGCCACAATTAATTTATTTTGGTTGCAAAAGTAAAACAAAAAGTATTACTTTTGTGCCCTGATTGGCCCCGTAGCTCAACTGAATAGAGTATCTGACTACGGATCAGAAGGTTGAAGGTTTGAATCCTTCCGGGGTCACAAAAAAAGTTTAAAGGGGAAAGTCTAAAGCGAAAAAGTTTTGATTTTTATCGGGTTATTTAAAGAGGGTTTTGCCCTCTTTTTTTATTGGCAAATATTTGAACATTGAGAGTTGAGCATTGAATTAATCTTTAATAAAATCCTCTATTACCTTAGCAGCTTTTGCTGATGCGCCTTTGCCTCCTAATTTGAGGGCAAGTTCGGCATAGTCTCGCTTCATTTGTTCCTCAATGTTTTTATCGTTAAGAATTTTGCCAAGCTCTTGTTTGATACTGTTTTTATTCAAATCGTGTTGAATCAATTCGGTTACGATTTTTTTATCCATGATCAGATTTACCAGCGAAATGAATTTCACTTTAATCAGCCTTTTGGCAATCTGATACGAAATGCCGGAACCTTTATAGCACACCACTTCCGGAACATTAAACAAGGCAGTTTCCAATGTGGCTGTTCCTGATGTAACCAAAGCTGCTGTGGCATGCATCAGCAAATCATAGGTTTTGTTAAACACAATGCTCACATTATCCGAAGCAATCAGCGGTTCATAATACTCTTTTCCAATAGATGGAGCACCTGCCACCACAAACTGAACCTCTTTAAAATCATCCTTAACCGACAACATCATTTGAAGCATTCGGGCAATTTCCTGCTTACGGCTGCCAGGCAACAAGGCCACGATGGGCTTATCACTTAAATGATTTTCGGATTTAAAATTGGGGTTACCGGCTTTATTTCTATAATTCTCAATCGCATCAAGCAAAGGATGCCCCACAAAATCGACCTTCCAATCAAATTTCTGATAGAAATCTTTTTCAAAAGGCAATATCACCAGCATTTTATCCACTGAGGCTTTGATTTTATGAATCCGCGATTGTTTCCATGCCCATATTTGTGGCGAAATATAATAAATCACTTTCATTCCGTTCGCACGGCCAAATTCCGCAATACGAAGATTAAAACCCGGATAATCTATCAATATCAGCGCATCAGGCTTGTATTCAAGAATGTCTTTCTTACAAAAAGAAATGCTTTTCAGAATGGTTCGAAGGTGCATAGCCACTTCAGTGAAACCCATGTAGGAATAATCTTTAATATGCCTCACCAACGTAACTCCCTGTTCCTGCATTAGGTCGCCACCCCAGCCTCTAAAATCGGCATCAGGGTTGTTTTTTATCATTTCACGAACGAGATTGGAAGCATGGAGATCGCCTGATGCTTCTCCTGCAATGATATAGTATTTCATGCGTAGGAATAGGGTGTTATATATTTGGGCTCAAAATTAATCTATTTGTTTGAATTAAGCAGAGATTTTTGATTTGAGATTTATGGTTTGGGATAGGCCGTCTGTTGAAAATTGAGCATTGATTATTGAACATTTTTAAGAAGGGCCATTAGGGGTTTCTCGAGTCGGGAGGGTTCCTCGAGCGAAGTCGAGAGGTTGGTGGCAAATTAGAGTTAGC
>CAYYQJ010000164.1:0-6446 GCA_964473775.1 uncultured Bacteroidales bacterium
ACACGGCTCTGAACACTCTTTCCCTACACGACGCTCTTCCGATCTAATTCCACTCCCTTTGTGTGTAAAATTGTCGAAATTATAAAAACATTTATTCCCATTTATTGTTACAGAAACATCAAATGTTATGGTGCCATTAATTTTTATTCTTTTAAAAGATTTAATGCCGCAAAAATATGAAATAGCAAACTGACCTCCTATTTCACCCGCATCTGAATTAATATAAGCAATATTCTTTTTAACATCTGTCAAAGATTTAGAAAGCCATATCTTTAAATTATCAATAATATCAGATTGCTTTTTGGAACCGTCTAAATTAATCTCGCCTTTATAAGACAAATAATTGTTTTTTTCTTTCTGTGCCAATGAGAACAATGGAGCACATACCAAAATAAAAAAGAAGATTTTTTTCATTTTTTTCATAGTTTTTAATAATTCGCGCTTTTTCAAGTGTGGCTCAGGACTTCACAACTTAGTATCCGTATATAATCTATACAAAAGCTTTAGTGAAATAATTCATGGAAAGAAGACGGCGTTTTATAGTCATTTGACCGAATATTTATTTCATTAATCCCTTTACTATTAAGCCATAAAACAATTTTACCTTCCAATTGTTTGCAACATTCTTTGAGATTTAACCATGTACTTAGTGCGAATGCATCTCCATAATAATACAAGGTTGAATCTTTAGTTTCTTTGCATTTATATGTTTCAATAAATACATTTGTTTTCATTACAACATACCTTAAAGTAACATTTGGCTCATTATTATAAGGATATACTAATTCATGAGTATAAGAGTAAAACTTCAATAATTCATCCGCAATGCTTTTAGGGGTTAATGGATTATCAATAAAATTATAAAAATCGATAACTTGGTTGCAATTTCCTTTAAAAATTACTGGTTTATCTTCAAATTCTTCAATTTCCAAATCATCATTTCCAATATTTTTTATTTCAAAAAGCGTCCCTGGATATAAAGCACCATGTCCGCTTTTACCAGTTATTATTGAAAAATTTAGGTCGATAGGTGAATCATGTATTTTTCTTATTAAATCTGTTACAATATCAAGTTGCTTAGTCGATAATCTGTTTTTTATAAATGATAGATAAGATTTTATACCCAAAAATAAAATACAAGCACTTATTATTAAAGTAATGATGGGTACTAGAAATGTACTCCACAAATTGTTATTGTATTGAAATTCAATTAATAATTGTAATAAAATCATTTTTCTAAATTTGAATAATTAATCAATTCATCACGTTTTTTAAATGTTTATAATATCCACTTCAATTTGAATTCAAAGATAAATGATTTTTCAAATAGTATTACATAGTTTTTAAAATATTTTTTTATACCCACAAAAAAAAGCTTCCGAAAGACTATATCCTCCGGAAGTCTTTTTTTTTAGATTTTTACCCGTTCGGCTTAAGCTGTGCCTAAGCCGTTCATATCTATTTAGGTTTCAGCCTAAGCTATTCAACATTTTAGTTTCAATAGACAATTAATTCCTCAATTAATAACTATGAACTCCGCCAAACCTTGTCAGAGTGCAATGTTTTCTTATTTTTCAGATATTCTTTTATTTGTTCTAAAGTCATATCCTTCATTTCAAGGCTCAATTCGTCTCTTATCTCCCTCAATTGTTCCATGAGAGTTTTTTCTGTTTTTCTTTTTACTTTAGTCTTCATTTTCTAAAATTTCTCTAGGTGTTCTAATTTCTAAAATCTTATGTCCAAACTTGTAATTTACCGCATTGTAACCACGTATCCTGTGAACATTTACAATGTGTTTGAAGTTCCAACTCACTAAAACATCAGCATGTTGTAAAGTCGCCAAAGCGATGTGAATACAGTCCGACAAGCTAGTCTTTCCAACCACATTTTCATTTATATAGTGGTTAGCAAGTTCGAAAGCTTGGTCAGAAATATCAATAAACTCAACGGTCTCCTTTGTCAAACTTTTCGCCAATTCCCTCACTTTTTCCGGTGCTGGTTTAAGCTCAATATCGGTCAAACGAGAAAAAATCACCTTAAACCCTCCTTTATTAATTTGGTCAAACAAGATTTTTGTCCAAAACTCAAATTCAGGTTCAAAATAACCACCAAAAACCGATGTGTCTAAATATATTCGCTCCATGATACAACCGAATTTGTTTTTTTTTAGTTCCCGTTATTCTCTCTTCTGAATCTTTCATCAAGATTAATATTCCCTTTTAAATTCATAGCCCATAAAGGAACATCTGCATGAACAACATCGTCAATAACAATCACAATATTATATTCTCCTTTAGGCAGGTTTTTGGGAAGTGATATAGTAAGCAGAGAATTCTCTGATACAGTAGCTTTTGTGTTTAACGTTATCATAATACTATTTTTGTTAAAATTACAAATTATCTGTCAATATTCAATCGCTCAATAGTGGTTCAGACAATATGCTTTAATTGCCTTTTCAAACCAATCAACAAATATACAAATTTCCCAAACAATCCCAGTTAATTTTCTTTTTCCGATCCTAAAATATCCTAAAAATCCGACCAAAAAACCCACCCCTCATATTTAAAAATCAATCCCCATCCTCTCAATCAAATATAATATCATTACGGCAAAGAAAACAAAACTCTTAAAGTGAAAAGACACTTGCCTTCTGATAGACCAAACTTGGCAAGTATTACAACAAACTCTCCAAGTGAGGCACTACTCTTGGCAAGTGTAACACTTCACTTGGCAAATGTAGTGCATGAGCCGGCAAGTGTAACACTACTCTTGGCAAATGATGCGCATGAGCCGGTAAGAGTTGCACTACACTTGGCAAATGTAGTGGATGAGCCGGCAAGAGTTGCACTACACTTGGCAAGTTTGGTTCATCACGCTCAGAGTTAGGTTTAATACTCTGAAAGTGCTTATTGCCTCCCGAAATTTGCGCATAGATATCCCAGGATAAACTTCTGTTTATCTGTACAAAACGTAAATAGTTTTTTAGCTTGGGCTAATTTTATAAAGGCATACCTGATACCCAGGGACCCCAAGAGCCATATTCGCCATGACTTAAAACCTGGCAGCTACGAAACCAAACGCGGACATCAGATTTTTCTCCGGTTATTTCTTTAACTCCGCCGGTTGTACCCCTCAAATTTTCAAATGTTTTGCCTCCATCATAGCTTTTTTGCCAATCGTGCTGACCTTGACCTTCGCCGTTAACAATCAAGCAGCCCGGTTCGGTACACTGAAAAACCTCAGCTTTTCTGGGACCATGTGAGCCTTCATCTTTTGTTTCAAAGCCTGCATCGGTAGCAATTTGAATAGCATTTGGTGCATCATCTTCCATAGCAATCTGAACCATTGGCATTATGGTTAATATATCAGCATGTACCACTTCACCAGCCAGATGCGCTGCTTCTGCAGTTCCTCCTCCATTGGGTAAAGCGGCAGTTATTGCATTATCCCATGTAGTGATGTGAGTACCAAAATCAACCAAAGAAGTTACACCGGTTGGATAAGGGATTGGATAACGTGTATTGCCAGTCATTTTGGTTTTAATGTGTTTTGCCTTGTAAATTTTGTCTGCGTCAGAACCTACCCAATTCAATACAGGAGTTACCTTCTTTACAATTGTTAAAATTTTTCTACCTGCCTTGGCAATTTTTTTGCCGAGCTTTCTTAATTTACCCATTTCTTTATTTTTTTGTGTTTGTTACTAATAGAACATATCATTTATTACCGCAACAAAGGTAATGATATTATTAATATCCAGGAAAAAATATATTGACTTACTGAAATTGCAAAATTATTTTAATTTTTCTTTATTGTAAAATTTTAAAGCACTGTAATGCAAGTGTTATAATTTTTTTTCATGAAAACTATTTTCAATTTAATTTTAATTGAATCGAAATTGTGGTATTATTTAATCTGATTTCATAAATTTGATTTTCATTTTAATACTAAATTGGAACTAAAAGAGCATTTTTAAGCTGAATATTATCGTGTAGCGTAAAAATACTTTTCGGAGAAGACCCAAATAAATTCTCAATAATCAATTTTCAATGCTCAATTTTCAACGGTTGGCCAATCGCATGCAGTTTGCTCGAGCGTAGTCGAGAGCTAACTCTAATTTACCACCAACCTCTCGACTTCGCTCGAGGAATCCACCCGAATCGCTCGAGGAATCCTCTCGACAATGAATCACCTTTCTTGAAAAATATTCAATATACTATGCTCAATGTTCAAGGGTTGGCAAATAACATGCTGATTGCTCGAGCGTAGTCGAGAGCTAACTCTAATTTGCCACCAACCTCTCGACTACGCTCGAGGAACCCTCTCGACAATGAATCACCTTTCTTGAAAAATATTCAATGTACCTTGCTCAATGTTCATTTTTTGGCACAAAGCTACTGTACTGAGTGGGTGACTCCAAGTCACCCGCTCAGTTTTTTACAATAAATTCATAAAATCACAAATCACAAATCCATTCTTTTTCCTACTTTTGTCCCTATGCTTTTCACCGACACATATCTTACCATTTCAAAAACTTCTGAAAGTATTTTCAGAGATAGGGCCAGCAAGTTTATAGGCATAGCCGTACCGGTTCGCAACGAACAAGAGATGAAACAGGCATTGGATGTCATAAAAAAGAAGTATTTCGATGCTACCCATCATTGTTATGCCTTCCGCCTGGGAGCTGATAAAACCATGTTTCGCAGCAACGACGATGGCGAACCTTCCGGAAGTGCCGGACGACCTATTTTAGGCCAGATTCAATCCAAAGATCTCACCAATTTGCTGGTGGTGGTGGTTCGCTATTATGGCGGAACCAAGCTGGGTGTCCCCGGATTAATAAATGCATATAAAACTGCTGCCAAAGAAGCGCTGGAAGCCAACACCTTTGTCGAAAAAACCGTTCAGGATGTGTACGATGTGTTTTTTAAATACGAACAAATGAATGATGTGATGCGTGTATTAAAAGACGAAAATGTGAATCAAATAGCGCATCAGTTTGATACCGATTGCGTCATAAAATTCTCTGTAAGGCAGCAGCATGTAGCGCGCATTACTGATGTACTGGCGAAAATAAAGGATGTAAAAGTACGTTATGTGGAAACGTTTTAGAGGTAATATTTAATATGTAAGAGGTAATATTGAATTGTATCATGATTTTACTTATTAAATTTCACCTATTAAATATGCTGTGGTTTCAAAAAATGTATCTTTGCTTAAAAATTGTTTATTATGGAAACGAATGAATTTGAAATTGGACAAAAATTTGAGTTGAGTGGGGTGGTGGATTATGCTACGGGGGCTGTGGTTAGTAGGACGATTATTAAAAAACAAAGCGGTACTGTTACCGTTTTTGCTTTTGATAAGGGTGAGGGACTGAGCGAGCATACAGCGCCATTTGATGCGATGGTTCAGATATTGGATGGTACGGCGAAAATTATTATTGACCGCAGACCTCATGTGTTGAGGGCGGGTGATAGTATTATTATGCCGGCGAATGTTACTCATGCATTGCAGGCGATGGAAAGATTTAAAATGGCGCTGATTATGATTAAAAGTTTATAAATAAAAAAATATAAAAGGATGAAAAAACTTACTACAATTTTCGGGATTGTTTCCGCATTAACTATTATTGCGGCGATTATACATAAAACATTTCATTGGCCTTTTGGTGATATTTTGTTGCTGGCAGGTATAGGTGTTTTTTTAATGATTTATCTGCTGTTGCTTTGCATTCAAAAAATTAAGGAAAGCAACGGACTGGAGAAGGGGATGTTTGCCATGAAATATGTTACGTATATGTGGCTTGCGATAAGTTTCTTGTTTCTGTTTATGCATTGGCCCGGTTCTATCTGGATGATGGATATTGGATTTGTGTTGTATATTGTGGGTTATCTTACGATGAAATTTATGGTGCAAAGAGCCAAACATCCTGAAAGCAGTGCTTTGAATAAGGTGTTGCCTTCGCTGATAGTTGTGGTGATGATTTTTGGGTTGGCAAGTAGAAATATGGGGACGAAGATTTTTGATGCGATATCGTTTAACGACATTGAAATTAACACGATGTCGAAGGCGATGGACACTACGGTGACTCATGTGATGACTGAATTTGAACTGAATAAGGCGCAGTTTCCGGGGCAGTTTGCCGGAAGGTTTATGAAAGCGAAAAAAATAAATCAGCTTGGCGATAGTTTGATTGATTTTATTACTACCTGCAAAATTGAAGTTACAAAACTGACTAATAAGGAGCAGGATCCGACTAAGGTTGATTTGTATGTTTTGACGGGAAGAGCCAATGTGGATGTTGCTAATGGGTATTTTATGACTTCGACGCCTGAACAAATTGGTAAGGCTTTTGTTTTAAGGAAGAGAATTGAAGAATTTAATGATTCGATAAGTAAATTTATTAAAGCGGATTCGACCAAGGAGTATTCTATGCCTGTGGTGAG
>CAYYQJ010000165.1:0-6443 GCA_964473775.1 uncultured Bacteroidales bacterium
CGAGATAGCTTCAGGTGACTGGAGTTCAGACGTGTGCTCTTCCGATCTTCACTATGCCATTTACGAATTAAAAGATGGAAGCATGAGCATGCCCAGTCAGGTGGTAGTGTCGGAGGTGATGTATATGATACCATAATGGCAGATAAGAGGAATTGTTTTTATTGATGATTTATTTAGAAACAATTCTTAAATTTGCTGAAAAATAAAAACAGTTACATAAAGTCATCCTTTTTGGGGGAGTGGCTTTGGGTTGGTTTTGTTGAGGATAAACAATTTATGCACAATTGCCTATTCTCTTCATGTTACTGTTTAATTCCTTAAATTGTGAATTTACATTGGTATGGAATATTTGTTTTATCGCCTTTGGCAGTTGCTAATAGGAAAGTCTGAAGAATATATGCCTCCTTTTGGTTCCATGATGATTTTTTGGATGCTTATTAATGCAAATATTGCAACACTAGACACATTAGTACATCATTATTTAAATATTGGTTATATTCCTAAAGATAAAAATGAGGTCATTTTATACGCGCTTATTCCCGGTTTTATTGTTCTAATATTTAATATCTTTTATTTATTCAGGAGAAGAAACAAGATAAAACTAAAATACGAGAAGGAAAGCATATTGAAAAAGAAGGTTGAGAACATAATTTTATTTACCTATGGTATTTCATCAATAGTGATACTTTTTATAGTGGGCAATGCTTATCCCATAAGATAATATTACACATCTTCGTGCTGGCCAACTTGCTTGGAATTGTATTCCCCTTGCCCTCATAATCATTGAATCTGTAGCCCCCATCAAAAATCAGCATTAATTCTCCAAGTATTCTGTGCCCATTCTCTTCGTTTTCCCATAAATGATTAATTTTGTAAAAACTTACTTAGTAGTGAATAAAAAACCCAATCATAGCGCACTTAAGGTTCAGCAAGGTGTAGAACAACCCTCTGCTATCAATCAGGATGCTGTTAAAAAGCTTTCGGCCAACAAACCGGCTGCTTATTCGGTTGAGCAACTCAAAGAAGGAATTTTACATCACAATATCACCCTGCTAAGCAAGGCCATCACCCTTATAGAAAGCACCTTGCCAGCACATCAGCTTCAGGCTCAGCAATTGCTTAAGGCTTGTTTGCCCCATTCGGGAAATTCGGTAAGAGTAGGCATCACAGGCGTTCCGGGCGTAGGCAAAAGTTCGTTTATAGAAGTATTGGGCAAACAACTTACGGCTCAGAAAAAGAAAATAGCCGTGCTTGCCATCGACCCAAGCAGCTTTTTGTCGAAAGGCAGCATACTGGGCGACAAAACCCGTATGGAAGAGTTGGCTACTGATGCTTATGCATTTATCCGCCCTTCGCCTTCGGCAGGCACCCTGGGCGGAGTGGCACAAAAAACCTGGGAAACCATTATATTATGCGAAGCGGCAGGGTTCGAGATAATTTTTGTGGAAACCGTTGGCGTGGGGCAATCGGAAACTCTGGTACATTCCATGGTCGATTTTTTCCTCTTGCTGATGCTTGCCGGAGCCGGCGACGAATTGCAGGGCATAAAACGAGGCATCATGGAAATGGCCGATGCCATTGTGATAAACAAAGCCGATGGCAGCAATGTGCAAAAAGCCAATATGGCTAAGGTGGAATATCAGAATGCCTTGCACTTGTTTCCTTTGCCCGAATCGGGATGGTCGCCAGTAGTAACCACCTGTTCGGCACACGAAAAAACAGGCATCAGCGATGTTTGGAAAATAGTGGAAGACTACCTCAGCTATACCAAAAACAACCACTACTTTACCAAAAAACGTGGCGAACAGGAAATCCAACTGATGCACCACACCCTTAAAGAACTTATATTAAATCATTTTTATCATGATGCTGCTATCATAAATAGTATCAAACAACTGGAACAGGATATCACTGAAAAGAAAATAACTGCCTATAATGCCGCGAAAACTTTGAGTGATTTGTATCTGGGAGGGGGATAAGGAGTTGGAAGTCGGAAGACCGAAGACCGAAGACCGAAGTCGGAAGACCGAAGTTGGAAGTTGGAAGCATGGCTTAAGTCCTTCCACATCAATTCATAAATAGCAGGAATCGTACTAAAGTTCTTTTGCTTTATTATTTCTTTGCAAGATGAAAATTTTTTTGCAAAAAAGTGTTGAGAATAATCAATATTAACTAATTTCGCAGCCTGATTTGAACCAAAAATTCAAAATTTATAATACCAGTATTTTAACATAAACAAAGATATGGAAAAGAAATCAAAATTTATTACTTGTGATGGAAACTATGCCGCCGCATACATTGCTTATATGTATAGCGAAGTAGCTTGTATCTATCCTATTACGCCATCATCCAACATGGCTGAAAACATCGACGAATGGGCAGCAGCCGGAAAAAAGAACATGTTTGGCGAAACCATTACCCTAACAGAAATGCAATCCGAAGCCGGTGCGGCAGGTGCTCTGCATGGAGCCCTTCAGGCTGGTTCACTGGCAGCTACTTATACAGCTTCCCAGGGTTTATTATTAATGATACCCAACATGTACAAAATAGCCGGCGAATTATTGCCCGGTGTATTGCATGTTTCTGCAAGAAGTTTGGCAGCTCAGGCATTATCAATTTTTGGCGATCATAGCGATGTTATGAGTACACGTCAAACCGGTTTTGCAATGCTTGCTACCGGAAGTGTTCAGGAAATTATGGATATAGCCGGTGTAGCACACTTAACAGCTATTAAATCAAGAGTTCCTTTCCTTCATTTCTTTGATGGATTCCGTACTTCGCACGAGATACAAAAAGTGGAAGCTCCACCTATGGAAGAAATGGCAAAATTGGTTGATAAAAAAGCCTTACAGGAATTCCGCGACAGAGCATTGAATCCTGAACATCCTGTAACCCGTGGAACCGCTCAAAATCCTGACATTTATTTCCAATCGCGCGAAGCTGCCAATAAATATTATGATGCAGTTCCCGACATGGTGGAAGATTATATGCAACAACTGAAAACCATCACCGGACGCGAATATCATCCGTTTGTGTATTATGGTGCCAAAGATGCCGAAAACATTGTTATTGCTATGGGTTCTATCACCGATACATTGAAAGAGGTGATTGATTATCTGAATGCAAAAGGCGAAAAAGTGGGATTAATTTCAGTTCATTTATATCGTCCGTTCTCTACAAAATATTTCTTCAATGTATTCCCAAAATCAGTAAAAAGAATCACTGTTTTAGACCGTACCAAAGAAATAGGTGCCAATGGCGATCCTTTGTATCTCGACGTAGAAGATTTGTTTTACAACAAACCAAATGCTCCAATGATTGTAGGTGGCAGATATGGATTGAGCTCGAAAGACACTACACCGGCCATGATGCTTTCAGTGTTTGAAAACATGAAAATGAAAGAGCCCAAAAATCAGTTTACCGTAGGTATTGTTGATGATGTAACTTTTAAATCATTGCCTTTATTGCCCGAAATCAGCGTATCTCCAAAAGGCACTTACGAAGCTAAATTTTATGGCATTGGTGCTGATGGAACTGTTGGTGCAAACAAAAACTCTATTAAAATTATCAGCGACACAACCGATAAATATTGTCAGGCTTATTTTGCTTACGATTCAAAAAAATCAGGTGGTATCACTGTATCGCATTTACGTTTTGGCGACAATCAGATTCGTTCACCTTATCTGGTAAATACCCCTGACTTTGTGGCTTGTCACGTTCCTGCTTATCTGGAAAAATATGACATGCTGAAAGGATTGAAAAAAGGAGGTACCTTCCTTTTGAATAGTATCTGGGATGCCGAAGAAACCAAAAACCGTCTTCCTGACCACATGAAAAAGTTTATGGCAGAAAACGAAATTAAGTTCTACACCATCAATGCTACCAAAATAGCTGAAGAAATTGGTTTGGGAAACAGAACCAATACCATCACTCAAACTGCTTTCTTTAAAGTTTCTAACGTAATTCCTTTCGAACTGGCTGTAAAAGAAATGAAAACTGCCATTGAAAAAACTTATGGAAGAAAAGGTGACGACATTGTGAAAATGAATATCGCTTCTATTGATAAAGGATATGAGGAAATTGAAGAAATAGCTGTTCCTGCCGAATGGAAAAACATTGTAGTAAAACCGGTTGAGGTTGACTTTACCCGTCCTGAATTCATAAGAAATGTTTTCGATCCAATCAACGCCATGAAGGGTGATGATTTGCCTGTTAGTGCATTTTTAGGTCGCGAAGACGGAACTTTCCCATCAGGAACCACCCGTTTCGAAAAACGTGGTATTGCTGTAAATGTTCCTGAATGGAGCCCCGAAAATTGTATTCAGTGCAATCAGTGTGCTTATGTTTGTCCTCACGCTGCCATTCGTCCATATCTGTTGAATGATGACGATATGAAAAACTTGCCATTCAGCATGAAAACCATACCAACTATTGGTAAAGATTTGGCAGGACTTCAATTCCGTATTCAGGTATCTGCTCTCGATTGTACAGGATGCGGCAACTGTGCCGATATCTGTCCTTCCAAAACCAAGGCGTTGGAAATGAAACCACTTGGCACACAGGAAGCAGAAATAGAAAGATTTAAATATTTGGATGAAACCATAGGATATAAAACTCAGGGAATTGATATTTTCAAAACCTTTAAAAACAGTCAGTTTGCACAGCCATTATTCGAGTTCTCCGGAGCTTGCGCCGGTTGCGGTGAAACACCATACATTAAGTTGATCACTCAGCTTTATGGTGATAGAATGATTGTGGCAAATGCTACAGGTTGTTCTTCAATTTATGGTGGGTCAGCTCCTTCAACTCCTTATTCATGTAATAAAGAAGGAAAAGGTGTTGCATGGGCAAATTCATTGTTCGAAGACAATGCCGAATATGGATTAGGTATTGATATTGGTGTAAAAAAACTTCGTGAACGTATAGAACGCCTGATGAAAAATGGTTTGGAAACCGATATGTCTTCAGCAATAAAAGAAGCTTTCAAAGAATGGATTGATGGGATGAACGACGCTGAAAAATCAAAGGTTGCTTCCGAAAAAGTAATTGCTTTGATAGCTAAATCAGATAATCCAATTGCCAAAGAAATTTATGCTTTGAAACAATACCTTATCAAGAAATCTGTATGGATTTTTGGTGGTGATGGTTGGGCTTATGATATTGGTTATGGCGGTTTAGATCATGTGTTGGCTTCCGGAAATGATGTAAATGTTTTGGTATTAGATACCGAAGTTTACTCAAACACTGGTGGTCAGGCATCAAAATCTACTCCTATTGCTGCTGTGGCTAAATTTGCTGCTTCAGGAAAACGCATTCGCAAAAAAGATTTGGGAATGATGGCTATGTCTTATGGTTATGTTTATGTGGCTCAGGTAGCCATGGGTGCAAACTATGGTCAGTATTTCAGAGCACTGAAAGAAGCTGAAGCATATCCAGGTCCTTCATTAATCATAGCTTATTCACCTTGTATCAATCATGGCCTACGTTCAGGAATGGGAAAAACCCAGGAAGAAAGTGCAAAAGCTGTTGATGCAGGTTATTGGTCTTTATTCCGTTACAATCCAATGAACGAAGCGGAAGGAAAAAATCCTTTCACACTCGATTCAAAAGAACCTAAATGGGAAGAATTCCAGGATTTCCTTAATAGTGAAGTAAGATATACTTCTCTGAAACGTTCATTTCCACGCGAAGCCATTGAATTATTCAGAGCTGCTGAAGAAAATGCACGCTGGAGATTTAAGAGCTATGTTCGTATGTCGCAAATGGATTATACCAAATAATAAAACTCTATTGTTAAATTAATTAAATAATAAAATATTATGGCAAACCTGGAAATAAAATACATGGGGTTGGAACTAAAAAACCCTATCATTGTTGGTGCCAGTAATCTGGTTACAGATATAAAGAATCTCAAAAAGATGGAAGAATCAGGAGCTTCGGCAGTGATTTATAAATCACTTTTTGAAGAACAGATTCAACTGGAAGAAATGGAATTGGATGCTGATATCATGGAGTATAGTGAGAGAAATGCTGAAATGATTTCTCTGTTTCCTGATATCAAACATGCAGGTCCTGTTGAACATCTAATGCGTTTGGAAGAAGCATGTAAAACCATCAGTATTCCTGTTATTGCAAGTGTAAATGCATTGGATAACGGAACCTGGGTAGAATATGCAAAAAAAATTGAGGAAACCGGAGTTGCCGGTATTGAACTCAATTTTTATAACTCACCCGGACATTTCGATACTCCTGCTGCATTAATTGAAAAAGAACAAATTGAAATTTTTAAAGCAGTTAAAAAAGCAGTTAAGATTCCTGTTTCTGTAAAACTCAGTCCTTTTTACACCAACACCTTAGAATTTGTAAAACAACTGGATAATGCCGGAGCAGATGGTTTCGTATTGTTTAATCGCTTATTCCAGCCCGATTTTGATCTGGATAAA
>CAYYQJ010000166.1:0-6441 GCA_964473775.1 uncultured Bacteroidales bacterium
AGATAGCTTCAGGTGACTGGAGTTCAGACGTGTGCTCTTCCGATCTAAGTGATGCGCTTGACAGTTTGAAATCTTTCGATAAGTTTAATATTGTGTTGTATAATACGGCAGTTACCAATTTCAACAGTTCGTTTATGAATGTAACACCTGCGAATATTGCCTCCGCCAAGTCGTTTTTGCAATCCATCACGGCACAGGGAGGCAGCGACCTGAACACGGCACTCAATTCTACCATGAGTTTGTTTAGCGATTCTTCTTATCAGAATTGTATTCTGGGATTTTCGGATGGGCATTCGGTTATTAATCCGGTTTCAATAGCATCGGCCAATCATTATAAAATAGGCATGTCGTTTGTGGCTATCGGAAGCAATATCGACCGCGAACGACTGGAAATGACGGCTGGCAGCAATTATGGTTTTGTTACTTACGTGAATGATGATGATAATATCAAAGAAAAGGTGCTGGAAGTTTTTGGTAAAATAAATAAACCCATTATCAAAAGTGTTCATATAGATTTCAGCAAACCCGATGTAGAGTTGCTGGTTCCAACGCCTTATCCTACCATCAATGCAGGTTCTTCGTTTTATGTGGCAGGCCGTTATTCCAATGCTTCGCAAAGCCCGCTTACCTTATATGGTACGGGAGTTTTAGGCAATATAAGCCGCAGTTATCCTGCCAATTATTCGGCCGATACCTCCAACGAATATTACATAAGATACCTTTGGGCCAAAACCATGATGGATAATCTGGAACGACAGATATTAATTTTTGGAGAAACCCCTTCATTGGTGGATAGTCTTATTCATATCAGTTTAAGTTATAAAATGAAATGCCGCTATACTGCCTATGTGATTGTAGAAGTGGCTACCGGAGGCACTACAGGTATTGCACAAAATACATCTGCTGATGTATCTAACAAGGACGAAGTGGTGGTGATGCCAAATCCTTTTGCCAATAAAATGGTGGTAAGTGTAAATATTCCGCCACAGGATAAATGCAAAACCCGACTATTGAAAATCTATTCTTCTACAGGCATTTTGATTAAGGTGGTGGATATTTCGGCTTTAACCGAAGGAAAAACTTTAGTGGATGTTGATTTTACAGGATTACCCAAAGGGATTTATTTCCTGATTTATCAAAAGGATAATATGAAGGTGAAAACGGTGAAGGTGGTGCACCTTTAGGAGGATTATAAGAAATAGAAGTTAGGAGTTGGGGGATGGAAGACCGAAGTCAGAAGACCGAAGTCGGGCTTACCAAGACATTAGCTCCGTCAATTATGGCGGAGTTAGCAGTGCCCTCCTACTCCTGACTTTATTCTAAACCATGCCATGTTCTACTTTTTCAGTGTTGATTCCGGCAAGCCAAACTCCAATGAAAACGCCATTTATTGAACTCCCGATAATAAAAAACTGATTAGAATTGCTAAAATGGTTAATTTTGTAGTTAAATAGAAAAGCGATGCGTATCAATTATAAATTCACATCTGATGAAGAACCCACTGACGAACAATTGCAATTGTTGATGCATGAGGTTTCCATAGAAGCTAAACGAAAAGCCGATGAGGCAAATGAGCGTTTCAATGCAGAGCTTCAAAATTTGGTTGAAAAGGCGAAACTACGAAAATTAAAGTTAGAAAGTGACACCAAATGAATCCCGAAAAGCCCAAACTAATAATTGTTGCCGGGCCTAATGGTTCAGGTAAAACTTCTGTAACGGGCAAAATACTCGAACATCATTGGATTGAAAACTGCTTATATATTAACCCCGACAATATTGCAAAAGATGATTTTGGGGATTGGAATTCACCTGAAGCTGTTGTAAAAGCAGCAAATAGAGCAGCACAACTACGAGAAGAATGTCTTTTAAAAAAGGAAGGAATAGTGTTTGAAACTGTTTTATCTGCTTCAGATAAAATTGATTTTATTTTAAGAGCCAAAGCCGCAGGTTATTTCATCAGACTGTTTTTTGTTAGTACTAATCACCCTTCAATTAATGCTTCCCGTATCGCAAGACGTGTAATGGAAGGAGGTCATGACGTTCCAATTCAAAAAATAATAAGTCGTTTTTCAAAATCTATTGATAATTGTTGTTTAGCATCAAACATTGTTGATAGATTGTATGTTCATGATAATTCTCTTGAATACGAAGACCCCAAACTTTTGTTTAGGGCAAATGAAGGTAACCTTACAAAAATCTATAGTGAAGTAAATAATTGGGCAGAAAGCATTTTGCAATCTGTATCCTGATATTGTTTTAAGCAATAGTTTTGCAAAAATCCTCATTCCTTCTTCCCACGTTGGCTGAAGCCTGATATAATGACTGTTGGCACAACGTTCGGCGGCACTTCCAACCGCTGTCGCTCTATTCCTAAAGGTTCTGCCTATTTTAATCACATCAATCATTTAATCATTTCTATCAGGGGTTAAGACAATCTTATAAGAAGTTGTGGTAAAATATCAAGCAAATTCTTTAATCATGGTTCAGACAATTTTCTCCTCTATTATTTCTTTTTCTTCTTTTCAGCAAGTTTTTTAATTCCTTCTTCCAATCGCTTCATTTCATTAGTATCATCTGCTTTTATCTGCTTTGTCCTGTATTTTTCATATTCGGCTTCTGAAAGTTCTTTTGCCATTTCAGCCGAAATACCTCCGGCATGTTCTAATATTTCCCGGTCGTTCAGTGTCAAAAAATCATTTAGTTTCTTCGCCCAGTCTGCCATATATATAGGTTTACGATTGCGTGCCTGCAATTCAGCAAACGACAAATATTGGTCAACAATCAGGTTCAGGTCTTTAAGTTCATCTTCAGTCAGATAATTTTTTGCAATATCCACATCTGTTTTTCTGATTTTGCCATGAGGCGCATTTTTCCATGTAGTTAATCCCATATTGGGTTTATCAGCATTTGCTCTTCCGTAAATAATTTCTGCAGCAGTATGCCCATGAATTGCCCAGTGCATTTTATTCTGGACTTTTTTAAAGAATTCCATGCTAATTGGGTGAGTTTTATCATAATCAAATGCCGTTGCATAAATGTCTTTAATTTTGGCATAAAAAATCTTTTCCGAACTGCGTATGTCACGTATGCGCTCAAATAATTCCTCAAAATACTGATTACTTAATCCGGTTTCTTTTAGTCGTTCATCATTTAAAACAAAGCCTTTAATTAAAAACTCTTTTAATAGCTGAGTTGCCCACATACGAAACTGTGTCCCCCGATGTGATTTTACCCTGTAACCAACAGAAATTATTACATCCAGATTGTAAAGATGTAAATTTCTCTGAATCCTACGCAAACCTTCTGTTTGAACTGTCAAGTAATCCTTGACAGTTGAAGCTTCATACAATTCACCTTCATCGTAAATATTCCTAATATGTAAACTGATATTTTGCTTGGTAGTTTGAAATAATTCAGCCATTTGAGTTTGCGAAAGCCAAACTGTTTCATCCTCTATACGAACTTCAATGTTTACTTTTCCGTCTTCAGTAGAATAAAGTAGAAATTCAGAATCAGATTGGTTTTTATCTTTTGCCATTTTTATTTAATTTTAAACAAATTACTTCTCCTTCGGTTTCCCCTGTTCGACTTAAACTCATGCTTAAGTCGTGTCTATCCCTACAGGCTTTTGCCTGATTACTATTCACAAGGCAATATATTTTCCCTGCTTCCGGATTGCTTGAAACCAATTTTTTTTGTTCATTTATAAAATATCCGCCGTTCATGGTGATTTTTTTTTCAAAGTTACTGGTTTTTTTTATTCAAACGATAAAAAAATGCAATTTACTGATTGGATGTAATTTTAGATATAAAACCATTCGTTTCCTGTTTCAATATATTCAATGTCGGTTTCAACATGTTAAATGTCACTTCCAATATATTCAATATCGGTTTCAATATATTCAAAATCACTTTCAATATGGTCAATATCACTTTCAATATGATCATTGTCACTTCCAATATATTCAATATCGGTTTCAACATTTTCAAACTCACTTCCAATATATTAGAAGTGAGTTTGAAAATGTTTTCCTAAATATCAGCCATTTACATAACCCCTTGTAAACTTCATTGAGCATACTCCTGAACCTCCTGCGTGCTGCAAAGTATAGAAATACTTCTTTCAATAGGTCCGGTATGCAATGTAATGGTTCGGGTATGCCATGTAATGAGTCGGGTTTGCATTGTGATGTCTCGGGTTTGCCATGTGATGAGTCCGGTTTGCAAAGTAATGTGTCCGGTTTGCCTATCAGTTGGTCTGGAATGCCTATCAATAAGGCTGAAATACCTGTCAGTTGGGCTGGAATGCCTGTCAATAGGGTTGGAATGCCAATCAATATGTCCGGTTTGCCTATCAGTGTGTCCGGTTTCACTGTCAGTTTGTCAGTGTTTCATGCCATTGTTCATGCTTAAATTTTTATCAATCAAGTTTTCAATACATTACCATTTTACTTTTCCCCACCAGCCCCCAAACCTCCCAAAATCCCTTCCCCATCCTTTATAACCCAAAACCTTCCCAAACACCTAACCCGAAATCACCTCTGTATTCCCCTGATTGCCATTCGCCAGGTCCATGTTCTCAGAATCTCCGTGGTTACCTTTCCCTCTGCCGTCTTCTGACTTCCGACTTCAGTCTTCCAACCTCCATCTCCAAAATTCAATTTTTTCTCCCCTATTCATTTTCCTAACTCATATTTTGCTACTTTTGTACTGCCTTAAAAAATGCATGATGAAAAAAAATAACTCAGAAAAAGAGGTAACTGTCGAAACAGCAGCCTTACTTGGCCTACTTCCCGAAGAATTTGAAAAGATAAAAGAGATACTCGGACGCACTCCTAATTTCACTGAACTCAGTGTTTATTCGGTGATGTGGTCAGAACATTGTTCATATAAAAACTCCATTTTCTGGTTAAAGAAATTGCCCAAAGATGGTCCACAGATGTTGGCTCAGGCTGGCGAAGAAAATGCCGGAATGGTGGATATTGGCGATGGAATTGCCTGTGTGTTTAAGATAGAATCTCACAATCACCCCTCCGCAGTTGAACCATATCAGGGTGCCGCAACGGGTGTGGGTGGCATCAACCGCGACATATTTACTATGGGTGCTCGCCCCATTGCACAACTCAATTCGCTTCGTTTTGGCAACCTCAGCCTCGACCGCACCAAACGTTTGGTTCGCGGAGTGGTGAAAGGCATAGGCGATTATGGCAATGCTTTTGGGGTGCCTGTGGTGGCCGGCGAAACCAATTTCGACGATTGTTACAATCAGAACATATTGGTGAATGCCATGTCGGTAGGCACAGTGAAAATTGGCAACACCGTTTCGGCCATTTCAAAAGGCGCGGGCAACCATGTATATATTGTGGGTTCATCCACAGGTAAAGATGGAATTCATGGTGCCACTTTTGCTTCGGGCGATATCACCGAAAACTCGGCCGACGATTTGCCATCGGTTCAGGTAGGCGACCCTTTTCAGGAAAAACTTTTGTTGGAAGCCTCTCTGGAACTGATCAAAACCGGAACCATCATTGGCATGCAGGACATGGGTGCAGCGGGCATCGTTTGTTCCACTTCCGAAATGTCGGCCAAAGGCAAACACGGTATGAACATCTATCTCGACAAAGTGCCCTTGCGTCAGCAAAACATGAAACCTTTTGAGATTTTGCTTTCCGAATCACAGGAGCGTATGTTGGTTATCATCAAAAAAGGCAAAGAAGCTGAGGCCAAAGCCATTTTTGATAAATGGGATTTAAATTGTGTTGAAATTGGCGAAGTGATAAAAGGCGAAATGCTCAACTATTATATGGGTGGCGAACTGGTGGCACAGGTGCCTGCCGATTCGCTGGTGTTGGGTGGTGGCGCTCCTGTGTATAAACGCGAATCGAAAGAACCCGAATATTATGCCAAAACCAAAAGTTTTAATATCAACTCTGTTCCCGAACCTTCCGACTTGCGTCAAATAGCCAAAATGTTGCTGGCCAATCCGAATATCTGTTCGAAAAGATGGGTATGGGAACAATACGACAGCATGGTTGGCACCAAAAACATGACCACCAATTGTCCGGCAGATGCCGCCGTGGTGAATGTAAAAGGCACCGACAGGGCCTTGGTTATGACCGTGGATTGCAATGCCCGTTATGTGCATGCCGACCCACGCATAGGCACCGAAATTGCGGTAGCCGAAGCAGCACGTAATATTTATTGTGCCGGTGGAATTCCTTTGGCAATAACCAATTGTTTGAACTTCGGAAATCCTTATAATCCTGAAGTGTTCTGGCAGTTTGAACATGCCATAAAAGGGATGAGCAATGCATGTAAGAAATTCAACACTCCGGTTACGGGTGGCAATGTAAGTTTTTATAATCAGTCGAATATAGATGGCAATGTGGTTCCGATAGATCGGAAGAGCACACGTCTGAACTCCAGTCACCTGAAGCTATC
>CAYYQJ010000167.1:0-6434 GCA_964473775.1 uncultured Bacteroidales bacterium
GAATATCGCTGGTTCCAACAGTGAATAATTCTAATGGCTGCTGTATCCCTTGATTGACTGAACCATTAGTGTTTGATACACTAATATAGTCAATCTGGCCAATAGTAAAGCTCACTGTTCCGCCGGAACCGGATGCATCTCCGCCTGAAGCTACTCTTCCTTGCTGAGCAAAAAGAGTTCCCCCCCATCCTAAGAGGAATAAACCCATGATTAATAATAATTTTCTCATTTTCTTTTTTTTAGTTAATATTTATTGTTTAATACTGTAAGCTATTTTTGTATGATTACTCTTGCATATTTTTTTCTATTTCCAATTAGTTTTTTAATTCTCCGTTATGAAGGTTTTGAAATGACATACCCAGCTTTATTTTTATTGAGTATTATTTAAGAACCTTTCAACCTTTCATTAATTACACCTGTTGGCAATATTTCTATTTTTTAATTAAACCTATGCTCTAAATAATCATGCAATTATGCAATTATAAAGATGCGCAATGTTACAATTTGCAATGATACCTTGATGAAAAGAAGTATTGATATTGCGCTCCGAAATTTTGATATAAGCACGAGATAAACTGACATATCTCATTGTTAAAATAATATAATTTCACATTGATAAATAACAACAATTAATTATTGATGAATAATCAAACAGATACTGTACAGTATGTTAATGTAATAGAGGAGACGAAGATGACATGAATCAACTAGTAATTGTCAAATATATTGATTAAGAAAGAAAATGTTCCTATCTTAAATTTTAAACAATAACAAAGAAAGTAGTCAATGGAAGGGAAACTTTCTTGCTACAAAACAGAATAAATTATCAAAAGAAGTAAAAAAATTGAGTGGGCAGAATTTACCCAATCGAAGAGTAAATTCGATTACATTAATAAAATTCCCAGAGAAAAATAAAGGAAATGAGTAGGCTTAGGTTAGTTCAAATTCGCTAAAAAGTGCAGGATATTAAATCCCTTCAATCAATGTTTGCAAATCTTCGAAAACTCTATTGTCCCCTTCTATCATATACTTATACTTGTAAATAATCCGACCATAACGCAAATCGCGGTGATAATCCACATTGTCGTCGGTTATTTCGCTTTCGGATACTGCTTCATCGGGCATCTCGGGATCTTCCTGATGCACTTTAGGGATACGTCGAAAGGGTTTGGCATCAGCAAAAATGGTATGTACCATTTCGTCGGGAGTGGTTAATGTAAAATATACTTTATAACCTTTCTCCTGTTCGTTTCGTTCTTTATTTTCTTTCAGGGTTACTTGCAGAGATTCGTATCTGGCTATGATGGGATCCATATCTTTTGGAGTGGTAGGAACAGAAAAAGAGTGTACAATTTTAAAAAAAGTCCGGAATTGCTGTTTTATTTCATCAATTTCATTTCTCCTGTCTCTGTATCTCAGTTGATCTGTTTGATAAAGCATTTCTTTTTTTTCGCGGGCTGCTTTTAGGTCAGCTTTCATTTTTTCGAAGTCCATATTCTTTTACTTTTGCAATGATACAATTATATAATGATGCAATTATCCAATTTCTAAAACCAATATTATCTATTCACTAATTGCTTAATTTCCTTAATCAACCAAATTAACCCAA
The DNA here is from genome assembly GCA_964473775.1 of uncultured Bacteroidales bacterium. Lineage (GTDB taxonomy): Bacteria > Bacteroidota > Bacteroidia > Bacteroidales > CAIWKO01 > CAIWKO01. Next base: position 1,610 of record CAYYQJ010000167.1, read on the forward strand.
TCAACCCACATCTAAAGTATCTCGAACTCATAAGAACCAACAGATAGTGAACTGCTGTTATATACCATGATGAAACTAAAACTTACATCGCCAAGTTCGGAGGCTTTAACCCTTACTTTTGTTCCGGGTTCAACAGTTAAAACCAGTTCGGGCATGGGATTTCCTTTCAATTGCACCCTCCAAAATTGCAAACGGGTAATTCCCAAATTGGTTATCTCAAATTCATCATCTCGGCCTGAAGTATGTTTGCAAATGCAGTGTTTTGCCAAAGGCTCCAATTCTTTTGAAAATAAAACCTGGTGGTGAGAACTGATATTTTTTACATCGAAATAAAGAGGTATCATTTCGGGGGTGGCTCTATATTCATGTATAAAAGTCCCCAGATTGCCAAACTGAGCCTGACACATTGCAACCCTTGCCTGTTCACATTGCTGGCTAACAATAGGGGTTAAGTGTATGCTTCCTTGCTGGTGAGCGTATGCATCATGTGCCTGTGAATAAAACAAATCGGCATCTGCTTTTACATCTACAAGCTCTGTATCAGTGCCAATTCTGAGACTAAGAGCTTTTACCTCCTCGATTTTGCCTTGCTGCGTACCAACCTGAAAAGGGGTACGTCGGTTGGGCATTAATTGTTTATATCTGGGAGTTGTTATATCATACACCTGCTGAATGGCCGTATCCCATTGACGGGCTTTTGTGCCTCTCAATAATTTTAAAAATTGAACCACAGTAAGGGTTTCGCCTTCCTGCATTCCACCCTGCGCAATAAACGCATTGTTTTTGGCTATCAATTCCAAATGAATTGGATGATAAATGCCATACATAATACCAATAAAAGGTATGCTAATTTTTGCTTCCATTGTACTATCATGTACAGTAGAAACTCGTATGCTTTTGGGAAAGCTGCCATCAGTTGCATTAAGAATAGGGTTTACACCAAAAAAAGTAGTTTCCATGATTTTTTAAAATTTAATTTTTATGATTGCTGAAATAAATGTTTGTGTAAGACGATACAAATTTATACTAAATTATTTTACAAAACGCAAATAATAGAAAATAAATTTAGCACAGATTGTGTAAAAAATACGAAAGCTGATAAATATCAATAAGTTAGAATGTGGATTTTTTTCAAAAAAAATTAAAGTGTTATTTAAAAAAATCAAACTTTTTTTTTAAATCCATGGCTTTCGGGTTTTTATCCGTCAAAAAAAACACCTTGAATACATCCTATTTGTCGCACTTTGTAATGCAGATTTCGTCAATCAAGATTATTTGTCGGCATCTTCAGTGCAGAATCCGCCTGTGAAGATTATTTGTTTAATTCTGCATTGCAGATTACGCCAGTTAAGGTTATTTGTCCAAATCTGCATTGCAGATTTTGCCCGATAAAGGTTATTTGTCGAATTCTGCAATGCAGATTTCGCCGATTAAGATTATTTGTTCAATTCTGCAATACAAACTCAGCCGATTAAGATTATTTGTTCTATTCTGCAATACAGATAGCTCCCGTTAAGATTATTTGCCCAATTCTGCAATGAAGATTAAGCCAATAAAGGTTTATTGCCCAATTCTGCAATAAAGATTACGACAAAAGGCTTTTGCGATTTTATTTAGCCTTCAATGCAGTAGAAATGTAGTATATTATATGACTTGCTTCTTCGGTCTTCCGGCTTCAAACTTCCAACTTCCGGCTTCAAACACCCAACTCCAACACTTCTATCATAAACTTTTTGAAATCACCAACTTTCAGGGGTTTTTCCATAACGGCAATGATATTTTTATAGATAGAGGGTTTGGGTTTCAAAATCGAAACGTCCCAAGCCGAAACCACAATAATGGGTAAATTCACCTTCATTTCGGCTAGTTCGCCTGCAATCACATAACCGTTTTCGCTACCTTTAAGCATGATATCAAGCACCATTAACCGCAAATTTTCATGCTCAGCAATAATTTGCATGGTTTCTTCCTTTGTTTTTGCTCTGATGGATTCGAGCCCTAACGACTTTAGAATCTCACGAACTAAAAAAAAGCTGATGTCGTCGTCTTCTACAACAAGTATGAGTTTATTATCCGGATGTAAGCTGTTTTCCATAATGCTCGGTTAAAAATAAAAATAGCTATCAATCGGTATTTAAGCAAATTACTTTAATTGTTGCTCAAACAAAACTAATAAATCTGTTTTTACGAGGTAAAATTAGTAAAAAAATTATTACTTGTACGTTAATTCTAAAATAATTTTCAGTTAATGCTATTGTGTTCCTATGGTTGAAATAAAATTTTTGGCAATTTCATTGGTAAATTTAGATATCAAAACGGTCAAAATTTCCCCAAATTCGTCAACGTACAATAATTTTTACTAATTTAGCGGCCTAAAAGTTTTCGATGGCCCGAAAGGAAGAACGCTTCACAAGGCGCAGATTAACAGGTTCGCGTATCACCACCATAGTAAGCATTGCACTGGTATTGTTTGCTATAGGTTTGGTGGGACTATTGGTATTGCACACCAAAAAGCTTTCGGATTATGTAAAAGAAAATGTAGGTTTCACCGTTTACATGAACAAAAATGTGAAAGAAGCCGACATTGTGAAGTTACAAAAAGAATTGGATGCTAATCTTTATGTTCGTTCAACCGAATATATAAGCGAAGAAAAAGCTGCCGAAAACTATCAAAAAGATTTAGGCGTTGATTTTGTTAAGTTTATTGGTTACAATCCTTTGCATACTTCTATTGAGGTTCATTTTAAGGCCGAATATTCCGATCCAATTTATTTTGATTTGCTCATATCGGATATTAAAAAGAATGTAATAGTAAGCGAAGTAACTTATCAAAAATCGTTGATTCAGGAAGTGAATGATAATGTGCGGAAAATATCCATGGTGTTGCTTGTATTCAGTGCGTTGCTTCTGTTTATTGCCATCACACTCATCAATAATACCATCAGGCTTTCGGTATATTCGAAACGTTTTCTGATAAAAAGTATGCAATTGGTGGGTGCTACCGAAGGATTTATTCGTTGGCCATTTCTTTTGAAAAGCCTCTTGCATGGATTGATTTCCTCTTTGTTGGCTATAGGCTTACTTATAGGAGTAATATCGGTGTCGCGTAAAGAGATACCTGAAATCATAAACCTTCAAAGCCTTGATTTATTCCTGATACTTTTTGGGTTCGTTGTAATAATAGGTTTTATTATTTCGTGGATTTCTACTTACTTTGCAGTCAGAAAATATTTAAGAATAAAAACGGATCATTTATACTACTAAGTATTGAATCATAAATCACAAAACATAAATTTCAAATCCTAAATAAAAATGTCACAAAAAAGGAAACCCAATATTTCGCAAAACCCATCACAGGTTGATACAAAGAAAACCGGACCGGCAGTAGTTCAAAAAACTGATGCAGCCAAATCATACGCTCGTCCAAAACAAGCTACAAAAGAAGCCGGAATTGGCATTTTGTTCGATATGCGCAACTATTTGCTCATGATAGGCGGTGTATTACTCATTGTAATCGGTTTCATCTTGATGTCGGGCGGAGGCTCTACCGACCCAAAAGTATTTAATGCCAGTGAACTTTTTAGTGCACAAAGAATGACAGTGGCACCCTTATTAATTTTAACAGGATTTGTTGTTGAAGTATTTGCCATCATGCTAAAGCCTAAACAAAAAACCGAAGCATGACATTTATTCAGGCAATTATACTTGCAATTGTTGAAGGCCTGACAGAGTTTTTGCCTGTTTCGTCCACCGGACACATGGTGCTGAGTGCATCTGTAATGGGGATAGAAAAGGAAGCGTTTACCAAATTGTTTATAGAAACCATTCAGTTTGGAGCCATTATATCAGTATTAATTCTTTACTGGCGCAAATTTCTTGATTTCAAAAAACTGAATCTTTATGTAAAATTGCTGATAGCTTTTATACCTGCTGCAGTGGTAGGCATTTTGCTGAAAAAGCATATAGACAATGTGCTCGAAAAGCCATTTTTTATTGCATCAGTAACCCTTATCGGAGGTATTGTTTTGGTGTTTGTAGATAATTGGTTTAAAAATCCAAAGGTAGAAACCGTGGATGAAGTATCTCCAAAAAAATCTTTCTTTATAGGTTTGTTTCAGGTATTGGCAATCATACTTCCGGGATTGAGTCGCAGTGCCGCCACTATAATTGGGGGTATGCAACAGAAATTAAGTCGCAAAGTAGCGGCAGAGTTTTCGTTTTTTCTGGCAGTACCAACGCTTGCAGGAGCCTTTCTGAAAAGTATGTGGGATGCATGGAAAGACCAACCCGAATTGTTGACCAAAAGTAATATTCAACTGCTGGCTGTGGGAAATATAGTGGCCTTTATTGTTGCCATGATTGCGATAAAAGCCTTCATCAGTTTCCTCACTAAATTTGGATTCAAATATTTTGGTTATTACCGCATCCTTTTAGGAATAACAATTACCACTTTGTTGCTATTGGGGATAGATTTGAAAGTGTAACAACATGTAATAGGTAATATTTAATAGGTAATATTTAATAAGGAATAGTTGACAGAGTAAATAACCATTAAAATAACTAAATAATTGTAAAGGCTAATACCCCAAACTTCCAAATAACTTAATCAACTTAACAAACCTAATAAACTCAATAAACTTAATAACCTCAAAACTCAACAACCAGTATGTTATTTCACTTTCTTGATGGCGAAATTCTTTTAATTAAAAAACCTAAAAGATGGACATCATTTGATGTTGTAGCAAAAATACGCACCATGCTCAAATATCGCCTGGGCATAAAAAAAATTAAAGTAGGACATTCCGGCACCCTCGACCCACTTGCT
>CAYYQJ010000168.1:0-6426 GCA_964473775.1 uncultured Bacteroidales bacterium
AACCGACGAAAACGGGAAAACTGTTATAGTTTCCGAAAACCTCAATAGTGATAGAAATATAGGTGCAGAAATAGATGCAAATCTTTCGTTAGCCAAATGGGTCTCAATCAATATCGGTGGCAGCTTCTATAATTACAATCTGAGAGGTAGTGTAAATAATTCTGAATTTTCGAACAATAGCAACAACTACGATATTCGGTTTACATCTAACTTTAGAGTTCATAAATTTACCCGTATGCAGTTAAACTTTAACTATAACGGGCCTTCTGTAACTTCTCAGGGTAAAATGACGTCGTATTATGGATTGAATTTTTTGGTGAAACAGGAGTTTTTTAAACAACGTTTCGCAGTTACCCTCAATGTTCAGGATATTTTAGGAACCATGAAATGGAGTATTATAACCAATACCACTAAATACAGGTCGGTACTTTCAGGTGATTATCAATCTCCTGTGGTATTAATCAATCTAACTTATAAAATAAACAACTTTGTTAGGAAAAGCCGCCCCACAGAAACCATGGACGTAAATTAATGAAAATGTAAAACACACAAAGATATATCCTCGGATAAAAGAAATTGGCTGCTGTGAAGCCCCCAATAGGTTAAATTTTGGTTGGTAAAAGGCAGGGTTACGTGTTCCCTGCCTTTCCTTTTAATTATGACCTATTTCAATTTTTTAGATGATTGGTTAAGTATATTCCTGCTCGAACGGATTTGTAATTCGTTTGTCGTAATTGATTGTGAAAAAAAATATTAGTAACACGGGGATTACAAATTTCCGTGAGCTGAGATAAATCCGAAGGCAACGCAGAAAAAGCTGAAATCCGGTATGTCGATTCATGTGCATTTCTGTTTAAAACTTTACTTTCACATTTACATTCCTCTTCATGATATTTTTGTTTTAAACACCAACATGTTTAATTCAATCACCATAGGAAACGTTTCAATCACCATAGGAAACGTTTCATTCAATGATGTCTTTAAATCGTTCAATGATGACTAAAAAAATTTCACCATAGACAACGAGTCAATCAATGATGTCTTTAAATCGTTCAATGATGACTAAAAAATTTTTACCATATACAACGATTTATTCACTATAGGAATCGATTTATTATCTATATACAACGATTCATTGTCTATAGGAAACGATTTAATCACCATAGGCAACGATTCACTATCTATATACAACGATTCATTATCTATAGGAAACGATTTAATCACCATAGGAAACGATTCATTCCTTATAGGAAACGATTCATTATCCATATACAACGATTCATTATCCACATTGAAAAACTCTTACATGCGGTAGAACGAGGCTCTTTTTTTATAATTTAAACGGTTGTCTTAGGCAAAATAAATAAAAAAAACCTGATTCCGAAACATTTAACCCGACTAAACATTTTCGGAATCAGGTTTTTAATATTTTAATCTTCGTAGCTGTTTTTATTGAGGTATAAAGGTTGCAGGATTGCCCTGTTCGAACGGATTTGGTATCCCTTTATAATAATTGCTTGTAAAACAAAAATTAGTAACACGGGGATTACGAATCCCTATGAGCCGGATCCTAACAATAAAACACTTCAACAATTTAGCAATTATCCAAAATTCCACAATTAACTTATTTTATGACTTAGATTCAGCATTTAGGCTTACTTTTGCACTTTCTATTGGTTGTACCTATACCTTTCTTTTTCTTCGAAATTTATGTGTTATACTGATTCGGCCTGGCGATACCACGCATAAATTTTTAGAATCTGAATGAAAATATTACTTGTTGCTCCTTGTCCGCCACGCGAACAACGTCCTAAATCTATGGACATTCCCCAATTAACTTTATCTCTTATTGCTGGCATGACACCTCCCGAACATGAGGTCGAAATTTGTGAAGAAGTATATGGCGATATCATCAATTTTGATGGCGATTATGATGTGATTGGCATCTCTATAATGACACAAACCTGTTTGCGGGGTTACGAAATTGCCAACGAATTCAAAAAACGTGATAAAGTAGTTGTTTTTGGAGGTATTCATGCAACCAGTCGTCCACAGGAAGCCATTTTGTATGGTGATGCAGTGGTAATAGGCGAAGCAGAAGGTGGTTTGTGGGAAAGTGTGTTGGTTGATATCAAGCGCAACCGACTGCGCGAATTCTATAAACTAGATGCCTTGCCCGATTTGCAGAATCAAACCAAACCTCGTAAAGAACTTATACGTTGTCATTCCGGAAAATTCGCAATTGCACCTATTGAAACCACTCGTGGATGTCCGTATAATTGCGATTTCTGTACCGTTTCGCGTTTCTTTGGAACCAAACAACGTCATAAGAAGGTGCGTGATGTGATTGAAGAAGCAGAATCATGCCCTCAGAAATATCTTTTCTTTTTAGATGATAACATCACAGGCGATAAAAAATATGCCCGCGAATTGTTCCGCGAATTAAAACATCTTAATAAGACATGGGTAGGGCAGGCTTCAATCAATCTGGCCAACGACCCCGAAACTATGAAGCTTGCCAAAGAATCGGGCTGTGGTGCTTTGCTGGTAGGATTCGAATCAATGACCGATGGCGGACTGGCACATTACCGGAAATCTCTTAAAACCATTGATGAAAATGTGAATGCAGTAAAACGAATGCGCGATAATGGTATCCTGACAATGGCTTCCCTGATATTTGGATTGGATTCTGATACCGAAGAAACCTTCGAACAAGGTTTGGAATTTCTTACTCGTTCAAAAGCGGCATTCTTTCAATCATGTGTTGTAACCCCATATCCAGGCACCCCTGTTTTTGATAAATTATTATCCGAAGGACGCATACTTACCGATGATTGGAGCAAATTCGATACAACCAAAGTGAATATCCAACCCTTAAACTTCAGCCCTGAGCGCTTATTGGACGGATGTAACAATATACAGGAATTAATCTATAGCAATGCCTCTATTTTTAACCGCGCCTATTCTAATATGAAAATAGGATTCAATGCTTCTCTATTGTATCTTACCTTAAACAAAGGCTATCAAAAGCGTTTAAAAGATAAAAAGATGTTTGGTGTAAATCGCAATGCAGATGGAAACCCTGTTAATTTTGATACAACCAAATACGTGATACCTTACAAGAAAAAGGTTCCGAAATCTATTTTAGAAGAAGAATTGATGTGTGTTTAGGAGGATTTTTTCTCTTAAATTGAATCGTCTTTTATTGTTTCATGCTTTGTAACAAGCAATCCTTTTTGCTAGAATTGTTTAATTTGTTAATTCTGCAAATAGCTAATTCCTTAATATTGAAAGTTTTTTGATAAATGTCATACGTTGGCTATAAACAAACCAATTCCAAATTACTACTTCTGAAAGTATAACTTTTGGATTAGCATAACTTTAAGGAATATTAAAAAAAAGATTTGGTAAAACCAGATTTTTTTTGTTTGTGTCAGATTTATTTCTATTTTTACCACGAATTTTTTTGATTGAAATTAATCTTTCATGATAATCTTTTGTTTTTCGAATAGAAGAATCTTTGATTTTACTTGGTATTATTTCAAACAGAAAGATATTACAAACCAAAAACCATTTATTAATTAAATCTTTTTAGTATGAAAAAACATTACCAATTTCGAAATCAAAATCTAAGAACGATTGTTCTGGTCTTTTTTATTTTACTCGTAGGAGTGATGAAGAGCAATGCTGTAACTAAAGTATTTGTGCCAACTGCGACTGGTTCGTATTTATGGGCGACTGCTGCTAACTGGTCACCATCAGGAGTACCTGCTGCAAATGATATAATTCAAATTAATCCAGCGTCAGGCGCAACAATTACCATTACTGATGTGCCGACATTAACTATCGGAGCTTTGCAAATTAATAGTACAACTGGTACAACTGGTACTGTAGTCTTGCAATCAGCATCGGCTTCTATATTGACAATTAATGCTGCTAGTGCAACAAATATTTTATATCTTAGATCAAATCTTACTTTGGGTGCAACTGTTAGTATTGTAACTACAAGTACCAGTGGTACTGGCACAATTGATGCCAGCAGAGTTTTTGCTGTGGGCGCAAATTCATTTACCTGGACTAGTGGGGGGACTTTAACCAATAGTGGAAGCATTACAAATTCTACAGGTACTGTTTCGTTTAATTATGCAGGGGCACAAACTATTCCTGCGAATATGACGATAGTTGGATACTTAGTTTTAGCAGGCAGTGGAGCAAAAACCTGGAGTTCGGGTACTGTTACTGTAAATGGCACATGTTCCTGGCAGGGCACAGCTACTGTTGCGTCAAGCGGTACAGTTCCGACATTCCCAACAACAGGTACACTAGAATTTAAAGGTACATCAGCAACTCCTTACACTATGTCTGCATACTATTGTTCAACTACAAATTATCCAAACTTGATTGTAAATACTGCCACTGCTGGCGGAGGACTAACGCTAGAAGCAACCCGAACATTTCAAAGTATTGTTGTAACCGCCGGTATTTTATCTATCAATTCCAGAAATATTACGGTTCCAGGAAATGTTAGTAATAGTGGTACAATAAGTTTTTCAACAGGTACACTTAATGTTGCAGGTGCTCTGACGAGTTCAGGGACATTCACTCCAGGCACTGGTACAGTTAATTTTAGTGGTGCAGCACAAACTATTCCTACATTGTCTTCAGCCTATTATAACCTAAATACAAGTGGAACCGGAACACAAACGATAAGTTCTGCGGTAGTGGTAACCAATATTCTTACTACTGGATCAGGTCTTACTCTTGCTATTGGTGTCTCCCCGGCTTCATTAGAGTTACAAGGCTCAACCTCCCATTCAATCGCAGGTACAGTTACAGTTGCTGCTACAGGATCTCTTATCAATTCCGGTTCTGCTGCTATGAGTGGTTCAGCAACTTATACCATTAATGGTTTAATGAATTTTAGCCGTTCTGGTGTCCAAACATTACCCTCTTATATTACTATAAGTACAACAGGGGAATTACGTTTAAGTGGCACAGGTACAAATACTAAAACATTTGGATCATCTACAACGATTAATGGAAAATTATCAATACAAGGTACTGCCACAATTACATCTTCTTATACCATTTCTTATGGAACATCTTCTGTTCTGGAGTATAAAGGTAGTGTAGCTCAAACAGTTTCAACTACTGAATGGCCTAGTAGTTCTGGGCCTACCAATATTATTATTGATAATACATCAGGAGTAACCTTAGGCGGTAGCAGAACTATTTCAGGTGCTGGAACTTTGACATTATCAAATGGAGCTTTTATTTTAGGAGGGAGTAGTTATTATACATTAACATTTAGTGGGACTGCTACTCCAATAGTAAGAGCAAACGGCACATTAACTGTTGGTGCCAAATGGGCATTTTCTTTCAGTCCGGCTGCTGCACAAACTTGGGCAATACCTTCTGGTACTTTTACTTCCAATCCTACATTTGAAGGGTTGACAATTGCTATGAATATTGGTGGAACATTAACTCTTAATGAACAAAGTATTACTCTAAACTATTATAATTATGGCTTTTATCTTTCATCAGGTTTGTTAATTTTAGGCACTGGAGACCTACAAACAGACTATAATTATTCATCTTCTTTTTCAGCTACAAAAATGGTAGTAACGTCAGCTACTTCGGGTTATTTTAAGCATTCTTTCCCAGTTTCTTTATATTCAAATACTTTTACTTTTCCAATAGGAGATAATTTAGGAACAGCGGAATATAGTGGTTTTAGTTTTAGTATGGATAATAATGCTACAACTGCAAAGGTTATTGGATTTAAGGTTATTGATGCATGTAATGCAAATATTGGCACACCTACTTATTACACTTCAAGATATTGGAGTAGTACTATTTCATCAACATCAGGATTATATACCTATACAATGTTGCTCCCTTATGTTTATACTGCAGGTACTTGCGCTACACCTACATCAGGAGATATGGTAGGAGGAACTGCATCAGCAGTTGAAGCTATTATTAAACCTATGGGATATAGTGGCTCAGGTACAATTTGGAATGCTTATCCGGGGTCAATAGATTATTCTCACTCACTTTCTATTTCAGGAGCAACTTCAGATGTGGCACCACTTGGTTATGATATCACTGGCAGAAAAATTGATCCACCTTCTAATGATGAATGTAGTGGAGCAAAAGTTTTAGTTGCTGGTGCTGCCGCAATCACAGGCAATATATTAGGCGCAACAATTTCATCCACGACAACATGCTATTCAAACATTGATTTATGGTATTCCTTCACCCCGGCAGTTACAGGGACTTATTTTATTACGGTTGTAGGTGGAACAGGTTACGATCCTGACATTAATTTACGTTCTGGTAGTTGTCCTGGTACAAGTATTTCCTGTACAGATGCAACTAGATCGGAAGAGCACACGTCTGAACTCCAGTCACCTGAAGCTATCT
>CAYYQJ010000169.1:0-6415 GCA_964473775.1 uncultured Bacteroidales bacterium
TACATAGTAATCGGGGTTTTTTTGAGTAATAATAATATTATTAATGATTACCAACAGGGCTTCCAACACGTGTCATAGCACATCTGAAGCCAATAAATTCAGTTGATAAGTTTTCATCCAGGAACTTTCTGTTACCAGGGCTCATCCAATATTGTCTGTCTTTCCACGAACCACCTTTATAAACGCGTGCTTTATCGTTAATCATAGAAGTAGCACCATAATCGTACATTTTGGAGTTGGTTTTAGTATTATCTTCAGCATCTGCTGATGGATTCCAATCATCACCCGTTATCAGATTTGATGTGTAGTCTCCATCCAAATAGCTCTTGTTATCTGCCTGACGATAATTTCTTCTGTCTTTGCTTTCATCAATAGTAACTTCTCTCATTTTAATTCTACCAAGACTGTCTTTATCTTCTACAACACCGTCGGCATCTCTAACCTGAGTCTGGAAATCATTACCTCTGAAAGATCTGAAATCAGAAACATCTTCAAATGAAAGAGGTCTGTAAACATCCATTACCCATTCAGCTACGTTGCCAGCCATACAATATAACCCATAATCATTAGGCCAGTAAGAATATACAGGAGCAGTAATATCTGCGGCATCATTTAAGTTTCCTGCAACCCCCATGTTATCACCACGACCACGTTTGTAGTTTGCAACAAATTCTCCAAGATTATTGGTACGGTCGTTACGGGCGATATGACCATTCCAAGGATAAATTCTGCGCTCGAGTACGCGTTCATATATTGTATTACCAATCAAACCAAGTGCAGCAAATTCCCATTCAGCTTCGGTTGGGAGGCGATACTTCGGTAAAAGAATACCATCTTCCATACGAACCTTACGTGTTCCGGAGCCATTTGGGTCCATATCATAAAGATCATTTTTTACCATGCCTTCATATTGTCCGCCTAAATAAGCATCTGTGTTGAAATTTTCTTCGTTCTGCTGATTGGGATCCATTTTCAGGACACCTTCTCTAATAAGAATGTATTCGTTTACACGGTCGGTTCTCCAATTGCAATAATCGGCTGCCTGAACCCAACTTACACCTACAACCGGATAATCGCGATATGCAGGATGACGAAGATAATAATCCACATAAGGTTCGTTATAAGCTAAACGATCGCGCCAAACCAGTGTGTCAGGAAGACGTTTTTGCAAAACTTCAGGATAATCAACATTAAAAACTCTTCTTGTCCAATAAAGAAATTCGCAATAATCAAGATTACGAACTTCAGTCTGATCAAGGTAGAATGATGAAACGGTAATTCTTCTGGCAATATTATCCCAATCATAGAGGACATCCTGCTCAGTTCTACCCATCATAAAAGTACCGCCTTCAATGAGTACCAGACCCGGACCTGTTTCCTGTTCCTCGTAAGGGACTAATTCAAATCCGCCATTTTTAGGATTATTGTATTCCCAACCAGTGGTGGAAGATACATCCTTTTTGCATGAAGTCAGCATTAAAGAAGCAGTTGCTATCACTGCCATAAAACTGAAAATTCTTTTTGTGTACATATTGTTATTGTTTTATTTATTCTATAACTAAAATTGTGGACAATTTATTGCCCTAACATGTTTTTTTGGATCTCTGCAACCAAACTGCAGAGCAAAGGATACTTCGTGAGCTCCACCTGTTGCATTGGTTAACTTAGAAATTGTGAGGTCGTAACTATATCCTATTTTAAACATACTGGCTTGAATTCCTGCCATAAATACAAATGCATCTGCATTTTTGAAATTCTGACGAAACCAAATACCTCCTACAAAAGGATATCTGTTGAAATATAATCCGTAATTTAATTCCTGAAAATTTGCTTGCTGCATAAACAGTATGTTAGGAGAAAGCGTAGGAACATGTTCATTGCTTCTGCGACGAACTTTTTTAACCAGATTAATTATGCCACCTGCATGTAAGGTAAATCTTCGTGGCATTCTGCTTAAAGAAATGAAACCTTCATTGGGTTGAGTTAAATGATGAACTGCAAATCCAACAAAATATTTTTCACCATAACCTAAAACTCCTGCTGCAAAATCAACATTGGCTTTGGTGAGTCGTGAAGGTGGTACCTCGTTGGTGTTAAAAACAAATCCGTGTCGTGGGTCAATCTGATCACCGAATGTGAGTTTTTGCCAATCTAACTTTTTTTGAAAATAAGTTGCTTCAAGAGCCATTTTCATAGAAAAAGTACGGTTTACTTCCAATCGGTATGAATACATAATTGATGCTGTGGTTGTGTTCAGGATTCCTTGTCCCGCACGGTCAGTATTTAATAAAACACCTATACCACCGGATATTTTTTCGATATGCTGATCGTAAGATGCATTATAAGTAACATAGGTTCCAGCAATGGAAGGCCATTGATCTCTGAAGTTGAGAATTACTCTGGGACAAATAGTTGTACCGGCAAATGCAGGATTTAAGTACAAGGGGTTAGCATAAAACTGCGAAAAATGTGGGTCTTGCGCATAGCTAATACCTGAACTCATCAAGACGATTACAAAAAGTGTATATAATTTTTTCATGCTAAATATTTTTTGGTTCACACATAATAACGTAAAAACAGACCTAAAAATTGGTGAATGCGTAAAAAAAATTAGTTTTTTACTCCTACAATATTTTGACTGTTGTTCCGTTTTCATTTCAATTGAATAAGCAAAAATAGCATTTTTTTAGTTTACCAATGAAAAATACTTTTTTTTTTACATTTTTACTCAAAAAAAAAAATAAGGTTTCAAAAGTTTCAAATTCCTAATTTTTTCATTCTACGATAATTTTGATAATTTTGTTCGCTATTTTACAATAAAATCCGCTATGATAAAAAACACCGCATTTCTTTCCATCTTTTGTTATTTGTGTTGTATAAACGTTTTGAATGCCCAGGAACTGAAAAGTAAAAATCCTCATCAATATACAATTCATTGGAATTCGCCTCAGGCTATTGTTAATGATGGTAGCGATAAACATTTTTACCTGAACTTTGATGGTGCTGTTTATTATGATGTGTCAAATATTCCAAGCTATTTCATGATTGCGGATGTTGTAAAGTCTAATCAAGTTCCTGCCGTAGAAATTGGTAATGAGGCGTATGAAGAAATTCCAGCCTCAGAAGCTGTATTAATAAAAGATTATGTTAGTCTTTTTACGGAAAATATTAAAATAAACACCAGGGTGGTTTATGAAAAAAAGAAGGCGCTGCTTTCAATTAATTTTGTTCCGATAAGGAAAAACAAGCTAAGTGGGAAACTCGAAAGATTGACTTCTTTTGATATTTTATACAATAATAATAAGGCTGCAATATTAAAGGTTCCTAATAAATCGCATTCCTTTGCGGCTAATTCTGTTTTAAAAACCGGTGACTGGTATAAGTTTGATATTTTTCAATCAGGAGTTCATGTGATTACATACACCGATTTGGTTTCATTAGGTATGGATCCTGCATCCATTGACCCAAGGAATATAAGAATATATGGTAATGGAGGTGCAATGCTTCCTGAAAATAATTCGCAATTTATGTATGACGATTTGCAGGAAAATGCAATTTTTGTTAGCGGCGAGGATGACGGAGTTTTTAATAATGGTGATTACATCCTGTTTTATGCAAAGGGACCAGTAACTTGGATTGCTGATACTACAGCAAAAATGTATCACCACATTTTAAACAAATATGCTGAATCAACCGCTTACTTTATTACCACCAGTTTGGGTACAGGCAAAAGGATTCAAAGTGTGTCAAGTCTTGAACAGGCAGCCAATATTACTGTAACTGATTTTGATGATTATGCTTTTCATGAGTTGGATTCAGTGAATCTTATCAAATCCGGACGAGAGTTTTACGGAGAATTGTTTGATGTGAAAACTTCTTATTCTTTCGATTTTGGTTTCCCCAATATTGTGTCGGGTTCAATCATGAAATTAAGCACAAGTTTGTTGGCACGAAGTGTTGGATATTCTACTTATTTTAAGGTTTACGCCAATTCTTCTAATGTTATGAATGTTTCAATATCATATTGTTCTCCTGTATATACATCTACTTATGCGAATATAGTTCCCAGTTCAACAAGTATTGCGCCCAGCAGTTCTGTCAATGTTAAGATTGATTATGTTAAAGGTTCTAATTCTTCGGCTATTGGTTGGTTGGATTATATTGAGCTCAATGCCCACAGGAGTTTGTCTTTTGTTTCAGGTCAACTGGCTTTTCGGAATATGAATACTATCGGAAAAGGGATTTCTGAATTTGTGGTAGGCAATACAAATAGTAGTACAAGCATTTGGGATGTTACCAATTATCTTCAACCAAAGAAAATTATTGCACTGCAAAACGGAAGTAATGCCCAATTTCGAATAAATACGGATACACTCAGAGAGTTTGTAGCTTTTGAAGGAGGCGGATATTTTGCAATTTCGCCAAGAGGTAAAATTGCAAATCAGGATTTACACGGACTAAGTCAGACAGATATGGTAATTGTAACCTACCCTGATTATGCCGGAGAGGCAAACCGTATTGCAGATATGCATAGAACAAAAGATGGTTTTAATGTGGTTCTTGTAACTCCTCAGCAAATTTATAATGAATTTTCTTCGGGGAATCAGGATGTAACCGGTATAAAGAATTTTATGAAAATGTTTTATGATCGTGCCGGTGGAAATACTGCTTTGCAACCCAAATTTTTATTGTTGTTTGGCGATGCTTCTTATGATGTGTTGAACAGATTGCCTGATAATACCAATTGCATTCCAATGTATGAAACAGAAAATTCTTTAGATCCAACTTCTTCTTTTGCTACCGATGATTATTTTGCTTTTCTGGATGATGGTGATGTGGGTGCTTATGGAAATCTGTTAGATTTGGCAGTTGGCAGATTGGCTGTTAAAACCATGGACGATGCACATGCCGTAACTGAAAAAATACTGAATTATGGTGCTTCAACCGATTTGGCATTAACAGATGTTAGTTGTGGAGGTTATTCCGGTACAATTTCAAACTTTGGCGATTGGCGCAATGTGGTTTGTTTGATTTCTGATGATAATGATGCCGGTGAAAGTTTTTTGGCAGAATCAGAAAGTATTGCTAAAATGGTTGATACGGTGTATCCAATTTATAATATTGACAAAATTTATCTCGATGCTTATCCTCAGATTTCTACTCCGGGCGGACAGCGCTCTCAGGAATGTACGGATGCTATTAATAAAAGAGTTGAAAAAGGTGCTTTGATTGTTAATTATGTGGGTCATGGCGGTGAAGTAGGCTGGGCACATGAAGGCATTTTAACCGTTTCGGATATTAATAATTGGAACAATAAGTTCAATACACCTTTGTTTATTACTGCAACCTGCGAATTCAGCCGTTGCGACGATCCTGCACGAATATCAGCCGGAGAATATGTTTTGATAAATCCGCATGGAGGAGGGGTGGCTTTATTTACCACTTCCCGCCTGGCTTATTCGGGTTCGAACGCTCAATTAAATTTTGCTTTCTTTAAAAATGTATTTGAAAATCAAAATGGCGTTTTTAATTATTTGGGCGATGTGGTGAAAAAATCAAAAAACTCTATGGGCTGCCCTAGTTCAATAAGTAACTTTTTATTGTTAGGCGACCCTGCTATGAAACTTGCTTTCCCTAAATTAAAAGTAATAACTACCAGCATCAACACTCATCCTTTGCAAGGATTATCTGATACTTTAAAAGCTTTGGAGAAAGTAACCGTAAGAGGATATATAGCTGATTATTCAGGAATAAAGCAAACAGATTTTAATGGCAATGTGGTTCCTATTGTTTTTGATAAACCAGTTACTTATTCAACACTTGGAAGTGACCAGCCTCCACAGCAATTTAATGTGCAAAAAAATGTTGTGTATAAAGGTAAGGTAAGTATCACAAATGGCGATTTTTCCTACACCTTTGTTGTTCCAAGGGATATAGTATATAAGTATGGTAAAGGGAAGTTCAGCTATTATGCTGCCAACGGGAATATCGATGGGAATGGTTATTACAATAATTTTATCATTGGCGGAAATAGCAATGCGGTGGTTACAGATAATATAGGTCCCGACATGCGGATTTATATGAACGATACGCGTTTTGTTTCAGGTGGTATCACTTCAACCAATCCGATTTTATTGGCTTATTTGAGTGATTCAGCAGGAATTAATACTGTTGGCAATGGCATAGGACATGATGTGTCTGCTGTGTTGGATGATAATACGGAGAAAACTTATGTGCTGAATGATCATTACGAATCGGACCTCAATACCTATCAGAAAGGTACCATCAAATATCCTTTTAAAGACCTTGCCATTGGTAATCATAAATTGAAACTCAAAGCATGGGACGTTTATAATAATTCTTCCGAAGGGCAAATTGATTTTGTTGTTGCCGAAAATGCTAACATGGCGCTTAC
>CAYYQJ010000170.1:0-6404 GCA_964473775.1 uncultured Bacteroidales bacterium
GAGCGAGGTCGAGAAGCCCGGCTCACTGGCAACCGGCTCACGGGGAATTGTATTCCCCGTGGGTTCCTCTAGCGAAGTCGAGAAGTCTTCTTCCAACTCCGGACTTCCTACAAATGCCAGTTCCTGAAATGAATCTCTTCGCGCTGCAATCATCCTGTCATATTTGCCAATATTTGCCTGTTGCT
The DNA here is from genome assembly GCA_964473775.1 of uncultured Bacteroidales bacterium. Classification (GTDB taxonomy): domain Bacteria; phylum Bacteroidota; class Bacteroidia; order Bacteroidales; family CAIWKO01; genus CAIWKO01. The sequence goes on from CAYYQJ010000170.1 coordinate 186, forward strand.
TATGCATAATATGTAAGTCCGCTTCCGTGCGTTCAACCTTTGCTTCATTAAACTCAACACTTTTCAAACATTCACATATAAACTTGCCATCCTGATACAAGTAAAGCCTGTCTATTTCGTCACCGGTGTTAATATATGACTTGATAATAGCGTTACTATTCAGTTTTTTCAACACATAAGGGTCAGGTAGCAAGTATTTTTCATCTTTCAGCAAAACATAGCTGCCGCGATGTATCTGGGCATTTGATTTTTCTCCCAGAAACCATGCAACTTTCACAAGGTCGGGAGTCTCTAATTTTTCGTTTTGATGATTGATTAATATCTCATTGCGGGTAAGTCCGGGATATTGTTTTGCAATAAACTTATTGGTAGGTATCTGATTGTTATAAGTAGCAATATCCGCCCATTCATTGGCTACAATTTCTTTGTAGGAATATCTCTTTTTGTTTTTATCCTCATTCAGTTTGTTGGCTTCGTTCTTTGCGAATGGTCGGCGTTGGAATCCCAATCTGTCATTCTGAACAGTGTACTTTTTTCTTCGGATAAATCCCTCTGCACGTTTTTCCTGCGGGTTACCACCCCTGCACCAGGTAACAAAAGGGTACAATTCTTTTTCCTTCAGAAGGTCGTTCTTAAAGGTGTTCGATATATGCTGTTCCACTTCAATTTCGGCAGGCATTTTCCATCCATTATTAATAATGTTCGCAAACATATTCCGCATAGCATCAACAAACAGATCGCGGTTTTTATCCCTGCTGAAAGCTGCTCCTATAACGGCTCCGCTGGCACAGTCAAATATCTGATACGCTTTCACTCGCGTTCCGTCTTCCAGTTTAAATGGAACATCAATGTCATCCATCGTTATTTTGCTCAACGCAAACTCTGCGCTATGCCTACGCACATGCGGACGATTCTTTGACGAACTGTCCAGTCCCGACATCCTAACCTTATCAACAGCGTGTCTATTATAAGGCATCATTATCCAATTATATACCGTTGATTTGCTAATCAAAATCCGGTTCCCGTTCTTATCGCAACAATCTTGCGGGTAAATCAACTCTCCGCTTACCTTATTCATCAATGGCTGCTTGCCTGTGATGAATGCATCATACTGTTGCCACACCTTTATAAAATAAGGCTTATTATCTTGCGCAAACAGGTGTAACAGTATCGTTTCAACCTGTTCTGTCACTTTTTGCGGGTTCGAATTCCCCGTTCTGCCATCAATTACCACAATTGGCCCCTGTTCGCGGTACTCAATTGCCTTCCTTTTCAGCGAAAAATAGCTCTTTGAAGGCATCTTTAAACCCGTATTCTGAACCTGTTTCAACACAAATTGCCAGAAATCAGGCATATTTTTGAAGCCATATTCGGCAGCAGTGTCCTTATTTGCCACGTTTACGAGGTTCAGAATGGCACATTTCTTATACATTTCGGGTAGTTTAGCCGGTTCAATGGGGCTGTCGTCAGCAAACCGGTACTCATCCAGAAACTTCCTGTCTTTGTCCAATGTAATTAGCCTGTCCGCGAAATCTCCGCTTGCTGTAAACTCAGCAGCCGGTTTCCCCTGACATTTTTTATTGTCGATTAATAGCCGATACTTGTCTCCAAGGCCATGATAATGCAGGAAGATGTCGGTTCCTTCTTTATGGTGGGGCCAGCAGTTCACTTTTCCGTTGCGATGCCAGTTTAATGCCTTTCTAATGTATTTGAAGCTAACGCCACAATCAACAAGTTCAGGAACTGTTACACACAGCACCGGCACATTATTATTATAGCGATAATCAGGCATTAGGTTTATTTTTTATTGGTTCCCGTGTGAGGAATCGAACCTCACATACGACCATCCGGGAAAATTTACTTATATTTGCAGCGCGAACTTTTAAATATTAAGTAAAATGGAAGAGAAACTTTTCGAACACTTCGAGCAAAAAGGCAAACTTACAGGCTTGTCAACATTACAAATTGAAAAATTCAGATTTGCGTGTCTGAAATCTATTAAAGAAAATCCTGATTTAGAATTTGATGATTTACTCATTGCATGTAGAATTTATTTGAACTTTATTATTAATTCTCCGACTGTTGATTTAGGGCCTATTCAGTCTCCGAAATCTGCTTGAGAGCAATTTTGAAAATATTTTCCACTGATTCTTTTATCTCATTCAGATTTAGTGGGGTTTTTTCATAATTCACTATTGACAGGGTATCGTAAAGCCTTTCAATATTTACATTGATACTTTTTGCCTTAGGCTTTTTCCCTTCCACAAAATCACACATTGCATCTATGGGTGTAGGGTCTGAGTTTTCGTTTCCTGGCAATACTGTATCCATATAATATGGTACGCCATCCACGCTGACGGTTCTTACTGTCTTTTGGCATGCCTGTGATGCCGATGAGCCGGTGTCTTCTCCGGAATTGCGCGTTTCAATTTCAATTACAATTGTCTTTTTCATTTTGTTGCTATAAATTAGTTAGTAGTTTTCCACTTTCGATAATTCAGCCACTTGTTTCATGGCATCCAGAATTTCTGTATTATTTCTTCTGCCCTTCATTACGTCATTTACATAGCCCTGCACATATTTATTGCGTAGTAAAACCTTGGTAATAAACCCGCTAGTGTTGGGTATTTGGTCGCCAATTGCTTTATTTTCAGGATAGAAATAAACGTATTTCTTTTTTTCTGTTACCGCTTTCATTTTTTCTGTTTAATTTTGTTTGAAAAACATTGCAAAGATAATACAGATTTCTGTAATTGCTCACTTTATTTACAAATTTTTGGATTCATGTTTTCATATATTTATAATGAATGATATAACAACAAGATTTATAGGCTTATACCAGCTTTTATTAGAACAAAAGAAAGTTTCTAATGCTTCAGATTTTGCAAGTAAGATAGGAATAAAGCCCCAATTACTTACAGAATACTTTAAAGGAAGAACTAATATTGGTGTTCCGGTAATACAGAATACTGTAATTTCATTTCAAATTAATTCCGATTATTTGTTGCTCGGTAATGGTCCAATTTTCAAAGGTGATTTTATAAAAAGGGGTACCAACGATGATGGTAACCTAATTGGTAACCTATATGGTAACCTAAGTGATACTAATGCGCTATTAAAGGGCAAAAAGAAAATTGATGTAATACACGATGAAAAAATAGTGATTAACAAGTCGCATGGTATCCCATATTATGAGTTACTTCCAGCATCAGCCGGTAACTATTCGGATATTTTAAATGATGAAAATCCAAATGGTTATATAAACCTACCACAACTTGAAGGATGTATTGCTGTATTTCCCGTGTTTGGCAGCAGCATGAAGGGCCTGATAGAGCCGGGAGACTTAATAGCCATCAAAGAATTAGCCGGTAGAACCGAATTCGATCCCTCAGTTCCTTATCTTATTATAACAAGAGACCACCGCATGATTAAATATCTCCGCGCAGATGACACAGATACAGCCATTGTGTGGGCAGAGAGCACCAATCACAAACCTATAAAAATTGAGGTGGTCAATATTTTATTCATTTACGCCATTAAATGCGTAATCCGTTTTTTTTAATTAACCTTATAGTAAATCAAATTTACAAACAGTGTTTAAACATGTACCCACAATGCACCATGTTTTAACATCTGGTATTAAAACCAAAATTGTTATATAAGTCCATAACGTTTACAAAATCTGCAAAAAACGGCAAATTTATGAAACAACTCTTTTTAACATCTGGTTTTACCCCCTTTATATTCCTCAAATCGGGAATAGCCTTCTACAACTGTATTGCCATATTCCCCAAATCGGGAATAGCCTTCTACAACTGTATTGCCATATTCCTCAAATCGGGAATAGCCTTCTACAACTGTATTGCCATATTCCCCAAATCGGGAATAGCCTTCTACAACTGTTTTGCCATATTCCCAAAATGCGGGATGCCTTTAACTTTTAAGTGATAGCTTCACTTTAAGTGAAACTATCACTAATAACCGGATGGCGGCTTTATTCATATGATTACTTTGAAGTATCTGATGAATACCCTATGCTACAATGAAGAAGTTTATTAAAGAATAGAATATCTTAAATCCAAAGAAAGGCACGCCAAATGGTGTGCCTTTCTTTTTATAATTTAATCAGTGAATCAGTGGCAACTATTTTATCCTTTATTAATAGTAAAAATAGTTTCGGCTGAAGCCCTTACATATATTATTATATATTACCGCCCTAAAGGGCGGAGCTAATGATATCAGTTATTCTTAGTGTTCCTCAGTGTTCTTAGTGCCTTAGTGGTCTTCAACTCAATAATCCCCCACCTGAAACAATCTGGTGAAATTAAAGCCTATATGTATGCCTTTATTCAGCCAGTTTTCGGTGTTTTCGGTCAGGAATTGTTTTTCGTTCGAGCCAACTGCATTGGTAATAAATATCTGAAAGGTATGGTTTCCGGTATAAATTTCAACGCCTGCAGTAAACGTATTGCGCACATTGGCACCGTTGATCTGCGATTTAATCTGATTAGGAAACACATAAAAATATTCGCCCATCAAAGCCACTTTGTAGCTGAGTTTGATTCGGGCAGCAGCACTTAGTGCATACACATCATTATGGTCTTTGGTAGTAGCAACCAAATTGCGATGTATCAGCGTTGGTGCCAGTTGTATGCCTAAGCGGTTCCAATAATTTCCGCCAACAATCAACTGAAAAGTGTAATACATACGTGAGGTAAAATAATTCTTGCGGTCGGGGTTAGCCCATTTGCCCGAAACAATTCCCATATCGGCCACACCCACCAACGAAATTGGCATGTTCTTTTTGCCAGTGCTTTGACGCAGAATTTTGGCTTTCACAAAACCGTTATAATATTTATCCATAGTACTTCGGCCCACGCCAACCATCAGCCAGTTGAGTATTCCATAATCCAATCCCAGTCGAATAGAAGCCTGATCGAGGCCAAAAAGTTGGTTGAATCCGCCATTCAATTGTCCCAGGCGGTGTTGAATTCTCATTTCCAGATTTCCTTTGGGTGTGGTTTCAACAGAATGTCCGTTGGCCACTCGGGTTCCCCAAAAAGCATGTTCTATATATTTTGTCTCGTCAGAAGCTTTGCTGGTTGAGTCCTGAGCTTTGATTGTGAAGGCTTGCGAAAACATCAGGCTGCATAAAATCAAACCTGATAAGAGTATTTGTATTTTTTTCATGATGATTAATTATTAGGATAACCGGCCGCAATCCAGATTCTGATTTGATTTAAATAACAATCGTTGAGCTTACCTGATGGAGGCATGAGTTGAACAGTTGTATAATTGATATTGCCCAAAAATTTCTGAGAATTTGTTCCCAGATATGAGCTCAAACTACTATATGTGCTAAAATTAAACGAACCTGAACTATGACATCCATTGCAATAATTGTCTAAAATAGGTTTGATGGTCAGATTGTAAGTAATATTGGTGGTGTCGCAGGTTCCGCTTTGCTGCCCGGGACGGGTAGGATATAAGTAATCTTCTTTATCGTAATAACACGAATTAAAAAATGCAATAATACATAAGGCAATTGCAGCCAGTAAAAAATATCTTTTCATGATAAAATGTTTTTAATTGTTAGGATAACCTGCCTGAATCCAGATGCGAATCTGTTTTCTTGAACATGTGTCGAGCTGAAACGATGGGGGCATGTGTTGCGAACCGCTTACATAATTGATGTCGTTGAGCAAATCCTGTGCATTGCCGTTTAAAAAATTGCTCAGCAAAGCATAGGTACTAAAACTGGGGTCGGCACCTGAACCATGACAACTTAAACAACAGGCACTGAAAATAGGGGCAATAACTGTGCTGTATTTAATATTGGTTGTGTCGCAGCTATGAGTTGGAACACTGTCGATAATGCCGCAGCCTGTAGTGTTTAAAGCACCGCCTTCTATCCATGAATAAATTAAAGCAATCTGGCTTCCTGTAAGTTTGGTTTTGGGAGGCATTGGGTTGAAACCACCGCCTGAAATGGATTTAAAAACCTTACTTTTATGGGCATTGCCTGCATTGATACCGGCAGCCATGATGTGGTCGTAACTGTCGAGCAAAATTTCATGCTCCCCACTGCTTCCGCCATGGCATCCCGAAATGGCGCAATTATTTTGAAAAATAGGTAAGATTTCTGATTCAAAACAGACATCAGTAAACACAGGTGGGTCGTGTTTGCAGCTATACTCAATGAAAGCTAAAGTCATTGTA
>CAYYQJ010000171.1:0-6399 GCA_964473775.1 uncultured Bacteroidales bacterium
TCTTTCCCTACACGACGCTCTTCCGATCTTTGTCTTTTTTGCGGGGAATAGGCAATACGATTGCCTGACGCATACCTACTATGGCAGCTTCTGTTAAACACATGCTGCTTGCTCGAGCATAGTCGAGAGCTAATTCTAATTTATTACCCAACTTCTCGACTACGCTCGAGGAACCCTTACCGACTTTGAATTACCTGAAAAGGTTCAATAATCAACGCCCGATGTTCAATTTTCAAGGGTTTTTTAATTGACGGGTAACTCCAAGTCACCCGGTCAGTAACATATAATACAAGTATTACTCCTTTATCAGCTTTTTTATCAACACATAATCCTGCGCGGTAATTTTTATAAAATAGGCTCCTTTGGCAAGTCTTGAAATGTCAAGAGTAAGGCTGCCAGAAACTGTGTTTCGCCCGTCCATTCCGAAAAGGTTTGAGTGTAGTCATACTCCTTGCTCCAGACATTTACCGTGTCTCCGTAGTTAAACACCCCACTTCCATAACCATTGCTTACGGTTAATGTATGGGGTTGCGAAAAAGCCATTAAGCTTGTTAATAAACAGACCGCAATCAGAAGATATTTTTTCATTTTTATGTTCTTTAAAAACTGAACTAATTCAGACCAAAATTAAATGTTTTTTTTGTTCAGGAAACTTAAAATCGGTGATTTTACTTTGTTAACTGTAAACAGCGTATCCAATATTTTGACAACAGATTTTTTGTTTGTTGGATGAAAGATTACGTACCATGTTTGCCCATTTGGATGCAGCCATTTTGTTTTAATGGCATCCAGATTTTGTGCTCTTACAATTTCAAGGATGTAATCGTGTTTGTAAGTAACACAGGCAGGATATACCCATTCATTTCCTTCATAGTTGTTTTCTCCCAGAACAAAAGTTGCCAGAAAAAGCCCCTCTTGCTTCATCACCGCTTTTGCTTCTTTCAGGCATTGGCTGATTTGAAGGGATGCAGCATGAGAAAAGATGGATTGCGCAATTAAAAAGTCGAATTGTTCGTTGAATGTTTGGAATTCAAATGCTGAAGAATAACTGAATGAGGGCGATTTTAAAGAGATTATTTCTTCTCCCAATTCATATTTTATGCCATCATCAATCAACCATTTATTGGGCTCCACACCATAATAATTGCCTTTTCTCAGATAAGGAATCAATATTTTGCCCGACCTTAACGAACCACAACCAATGTCGAGTAATTTATGATAGTCTCTTAACCCGAATGTAGTAAGCAAATTAAATTGCATAGCACCCACCAAATCATATTTTTTTGGCGGACCCACATAAGCTTTATAATGTAAATCTCCTGCACCCAGTTCTTCAAAATTCTCTATTTCTGACATATTGTTTAATAATTTAAGCAAATATAGTTATTTGAGCTTTTCCGAATTAAAAAGATTTATCCGTAAGCCAACTGTAAATTGCTGAATTCTCCATTTAAATTTAGTCTGATTACCTTTCAGAACATTATTAATACCATAATAGTAATTGGCTTCAAGCGACAGTCTTTTTGGCAATCTATAGATAAGCCCTATTCTTGGTCCATAATTATAGCTTTCTATATTGAGCTTTTTATAAACTGTTTCAATAGAGAAAGATTCCCCATTGATTGTTCCTGTTCCTATTGATTTTCCACTACTTGTTAATGCAAAATTTATTTGGAATCCGAGGTTTATGTTTAACTTTTTTATATTGTATCCAAAATAGACAGGGATTCCTAAATAGGAAAAATGCCAATTATCTACAACTTTTCCATACTCTCCGGTCAGATTTCCCTGATTGTCGCTAAACAAAACTTTCGTATAACTTTTTCCTTCAATCTGTAAGAAAAGCACTTCTGTACCAAACATAAATTTCTTTGGTAAAGCAACATTGTAATAAAATCCACCCTGACCGGAATATTGTAAATAGTTTTTTTGATTGTCAATTTTTAAACCGGCATTGGTATTCAAATAGCTCAATCCACTATTAAATTTCAAGCCGATTGTATGCTGTCCGAAAACAGACATGCAAAAAGCAGATAAAAAAACCAGGACTAAACATTTTTTCATGGTATTTGATTTTAATTTATTCCGTCTTCACTATCTTAATAATCCTTTTTACTGAGTCCGATAAAGTCGCTTCAATAAAATAAATTCCTTTACTTAATGGCAAATCAATTGAAAAAGTCTGGTTTGTTTTCGCATGTTCAATCATACTTACCATTCTTCCGCTGATATCCAAAACTCTTAACTGCGCAACATCTTCCTTTGTACTTTCTATCAGCAAAGAAACATTCTGTGTAAAAGGATTTGGCCAGGCATTAAATCCTTTTAAAGTATTTTCTGTTTCAGCCATACCGGTGTAAATAACATTTACAGTTTGGCATACGGTATCAGAACCGCTGGGGTTGGTAACAATCAGGCACACAATAAAGCTGCCCGAAGAGGTAAATTGATGCGTAGGATTTGTTGCTGTGGACACTGCCCCGTCACCAAAGTTCCAGCTATAAGTATTGGGCCCATTGATAGAGGTATTGGTAAAAGTGCCTAATCCGGAAGCGTTCACTGTGTCAGTAAACGAGGCTATCGGAATGGCTTGTATGTTTGAATAAACCACAATGGGCTGTTGTAAACTGTCGAAAGTAATATCAACCACAGGTAGTTTGGTTTCTTTGCTTATCCACGAATAAGAAACAGGTTGTTTTACGGTTGTGGATAAATAAGTCCATGGAAAAATTGAAAGAAGTTTGTAAAAAAGAGAATCTCTTTGACAATCTACCGAATGTATGCGCAGGCAATTGTAAGTTCCAATGGGAGTTTTCACAATTCCCCATCCATCAACAGTATCTTTATAAACAGACTTATGAATATCCCTAACCTGATATACCGTTGGTTGTCCAACACTGGCACCACTTACCGCCTGATCGAAGCCGTAGGTATCCGAATGATGCGTGTTATACGTAATAGGAAAGGTGTAAGTGGTCAGGTCTGGATTTAAAACAGTAACCACATGGTCTGTGCCAATTTTCCCTGCGTAACCTTTTCCAAGATAGGTGGCAGCAGAGTTAAGTACATAAACATAATTTAAACTATCCACTGTGAAAGCCAGATTGGAGGTGCTGAAACTGCTTGCATCCGTTGTTGAAACAGGAGTTACCACATGCGTAACCGATGTGCTATGAAATGCGCTTGTTACATTCGAGAAATCCCAAACTTTATTTGCTCCTCCGCTTCCGATATTTACATTAATAGCTGCCGAATCCCTTGTTCGTAGAATTTTATTACCCACAACAGGCATATCTGTCGAAAGCACTGTAATCTGTGCATGTGTAAGCATCGGGATAAAAAGTAATAAAAGGGTGAGGATTTTTGCAGTTGTTTTCATAATGATTATTTTAATTAATTTAGTGGGTTTGATAAAATTGGATTATACCTTCTCAACAGTATTGTTGTTACTTGCAACCCCTTTTATGGCCATTTGAGGCAGAAATTCAATATTATCGTTATTAAAATCTATAAACAAGGTTTCAATCGCCTTTTTCGTAACCTCAAAAAAAGGCACTAAATTGATGGTATAGTTTATTTTATTCTTTTTATTAAGCCCAAACACAATAGGTCGGTCATTATAATCCCCTTTTTTTATCATGTAGCTTGGCGACAAAAAAGTTGAGTGTATTAACCTGCATCTGTAGTTATTGTAGATATTCAGTAAATCAGTTTTACTCAAATTAAAATCAAAATATTTGGAGTTTAAAATATTAATATAATTTGAAGCACTTGTAATAACTGTTTCCTTTCCGTTAATTGTAATTGTAAAATGGTAATTCTTCGAGAAAATAGAACCAAAACAATCTATTATAGAAAATAAAACAATAGCTGTTGGAGTTTTCAACATGCTTTCATTCTGACTATTGGTATTTGTTTTCTTGTAATTTAGTCCGTTGTCAATAAAATGAACCATTTCTAGTAATGATTCTTTTACGAGATTAGCTTCCTGTTTTCGTATCATTTTTTTGAAATTTAAAGATTAAAAGGATTTTCTATTTTTTAAAGTTCTAATAAACACACCACAAATATAATACTTTTTCAATAAACAGTTAATAACCAAAAAAAAATATTGCAAAAAGAAAACTTAGAAAAAAAAAAGGCTACTATTGCAGCAGCCTTTCTTTTGAATAAAACGGTAATTTCCGTGAAAACGCGTCTTTACTAATTTATAGAACTCCTGATTAGAAAATAATCATCTTCTTATACGACCTACTTCCAGCAAATTCAAATTCATACACATAAATACCTGCTTTTAAACCCGAAGTATTTAAAGTAAATTTATTAGGACCTGCATCCACAGTTTTGGTTTCGGTATAAACAATGCTACCTATTTCGTTCATTACATTCAAAACCACCTCGCCTTGTTTGGCAACAGTAAAACCAATTTCTGTAAAGTCTTTTGCAGGATTCGGGAAGTTTTGTGATAACACAAACTGATTTGCCGAATTTTCGTCAATACCCGAATTGGTAGTCATGTTTACACATGTTTGGTCATTTCCTGGTTGAACATCACCCGAAACTGATGTATAAGCACAAAGGTTATAGCTTGCATCTGGTCCAATAAAAGTAGCAGTAAATGTATAATTGGCAGTAGCACCCGATGCCAGACTTCCGGTCCATGTTTCTGTAACAGGAGTTCCTGAGCCTACTTTATACGACAAAGGAATCGAAGTCAGTGTGGTGGTTCCATAATTCCTGATAGTTACTATCACCTGCACACTGGTGCCAACATTGGTCAAACCGGTAGGTTGAACAATAGCCGAAATTCCTGCATCATCACCTGTAATCGGTTTATGATATTTTAAAATAGAATTGATAGATTGTGCCTGATCGTAATTGCCAACCCAGCCAATCCCATTATTATAAAATGCAACTCCCAAACACTGTATGTTCGAACCTGCAGGTTGCAAATAAGTAGCATCCATATAATCTGCCCATGTCCAACCGCCATCTTCGCTGTGTGCCACACCCACTGTTGCCGAAGTATTTGGCGAAGTAGCCACAAAGGTATTAGTAGTCCATGGTACATAACACATCGCATAATCATAATAAGGTGTGTAGGCCGACCAGGTAGTGCCGCCATACATGATGTACATCCAACTCCACGAAGTAGTGCTGGTAGTATAAACAGCACAAATAATATAATCAGCGCTCGATGCATACATTTTATTGCTTCCAAAAGCTGTGGTAGTAGGGAAGGGGTTGGTTGGAGTTATTACCCACGTGGTACCATAATCGGTGGTTTTATAAACACGGCCAAAATTGGTAAGGAAAAACCCAATACCACCGGGTAAAATCTGTGCACAATCGTTGCCATTGAAACCATATTCAGCAGTGGATAACGGATTAGGTATATTTGCAGCAGGAACATCTGTCCAGGTAGTTCCACCATCATTGGTAGTATAAATATCAAATTCGCCGCTCACAGGGTCGCCATAGCAAAATCCTTTAGATGAATCCCAGAATTTAACACCATCAGCAAATGTGGTGGTGCCTGTGTTCATAATGCCTGTTACCAACGACCAGGTAGAACCTCCGTTTACTGTTTGCCAGAAAGATGCAGCACTGGTAACCGTGTCTATTGCCACACAAAAAGCCTTGTTATAAGTTACTCCTGTTAAAACGCAGGCCTTAATATAAGTGCCGAAACCGCTATAGGTTCCTGCCGTCCATGTGGCACCTCCGTTTTGGGTTCTGGAATGAGCTTTCAGAAACTGTCCGTATCCCGAACCATTAAATCCATTCACCCAAACAATGTTGCTATCAACAATTGAAACCTGGTCAACACCCGTAGATGTGCCCGCCATGTTGGTGTTTTGCTGCGACCAATACTGTGCCTGCAGCCCGAAACTAAAGCATAATAATGCAATTAAAAGTAGATTTCTCTTCATAAGTTTAAATTTTGGTTTGTGATAACAAAAATAATAAAAAATTATGAAACGGCAGGTTTTTTTTTGATGATGATATTAGTTGATAAGGTTTATCGGGTGGATTGGGTTGATTCAGTTGATTAAGGCAATAAGCTTGCCTCGAATAACTTCAAACGAAGGTTGGATGCTATTATATAGGAGCTGAAGACGGGCTTAGGGTAGTCTTTTTTTAGGCAGGATAACGGTTCGGGGCTTTGCATCGGCCGGGTTTTAAACTTCCTGCCCTTCTCACCCCGCCATAAAATTAATTAATTTTCCATTCGTTTAATGTTTTTCCTGCACCCCGACTGATGCAAAGCCCGAGTTATAAGGTATGCATTAGTAGTCTTCAGGTTTTGATAAATCAAGTGTAACATTTGGGTTTCTATTATTTCCAGAATAATTAAGCAGATCGGAAGAGCGTCGTGTAGGGAAAGAGTGTTCAGAG
>CAYYQJ010000172.1:0-6351 GCA_964473775.1 uncultured Bacteroidales bacterium
AACGATCGACAATAAGGTCTTTTACCAAAGGAAATGGTTTGGCACGCCATGGTTCAATCACAATGGTTTCGCCATCCTTGAACGAGCGCATGTGTAACTGACAAGTGGTGATGCCACGTTTTGGTCCGTGAGGGCGGCCATTGATATATAAACTACAGGTTCCGCAAATACCTTCGCGGCAATCGTGATCGAAAGCCACAGGATCGTTGCCTGATTCAATAATTTGCTGATTCAGGGTATCGAGCATTTCGAAAAAAGAACTGTCGGGAGAAACATCTTTGACACTATAGGTTTCAAATTTGCCTTTTGCACTTGAGTTTTTTTGACGCCAGATTTTTAGTGTTAGGTTCATATCGTGGAATTTATATTTTCAGAATTGTGATTTATAATTTTTTCTTATCAATTATTACCTTTTAAAAGTGAGCAGGAGGAAGTTGCCTTTCGCCTTTTTACTTATAACTACGTTGTGATGGTTTTGCTACTTCGAATTCCAACTGTTCTTTATGAAGTTCGGGTTCGTTGCCTTCGCCTTTGAATTCCCAGGCTGAAACAAAAGCGAAATTTTCGTCATCGCGTTTGGCTTCGCCATCTTCGGTTTGCATTTCTTCGCGGAAATGTCCACCGCATGATTCGCGGCGTTGTAGTGCATCTTTCATCATCAGTTCGCCGAGTTCGATAAAATCGATCAGGCGGCTTGCTTTTTCTATTTCAGGGTTAAATTCGTTGAGGTCGCCCGGAATTAACAAATCTGTCCAGAATTCTTTCTTTAAATCGGGAATCAGAGAGAGACCTTTTTTGAGCCCTTCTTCGGTACGGCCCATGCCGCAATATTCCCACATGATTTTACCCAGTTTTTTATGAATAGAATCAACAGATTGTTTTCCTTTTATATTTTTGATTTTTTCGATTTGTGATTTAACATCCTGTTCGGCTTTAACAAATTCAGGAGCATCGGTTGGAATGGCTTTGGTGTGAATTTCTGAGGAAAGGTAATTTCCAATGGTGTAAGGCAACACAAAATAACCATCGGCCAATCCCTGCATGAGGGCAGAAGCACCCAGACGGTTGGCACCATGATCAGAGAAATTGCATTCGCCCATAGCAAATAAACCGGGGATGCTGGTCTGAAGTTCGTAATCAACCCAAATGCCACCCATGGTATAATGTACCGCAGGATAAATCATCATTGGGGTTTCGTAAGGATTTTCGTTGATAATTTGCTCATACATCTGAATGAGGTTGCCATAGCGTTCTTCGATTACACTTTTGCCCAAACGTTTGATAGAATCTTTGAAATCGAGGAATACGGCCAGGCCTGAATGACTTACACCGTAACCTGCATCGCAACGTTCTTTAGCTGCACGTGAGGCCACATCGCGTGGCACCAGATTACCGAAAGCAGGATAACGACGTTCGAGATAATAATCGCGGTCTTCTTCAGGAATATCAACAGGTTTTATTTCGCGTTTGCGGAGTTTTGCTACATCTTCGAGTTTTTTTGGCACCCAAATACGTCCGTCGTTACGAAGACTTTCGCTCATCAATGTAAGTTTCGACTGGAAATCGCCATGAACAGGAATACAGGTAGGATGTATCTGTGTGTAACAAGGATTGCTGAAATAAGCTCCTTTTTTATAAGCACGCCAGATTGGAGTGACATTAGAGCCCATAGCATTGGTTGAAAGAAAATAAACATTTCCGTAACCACCTGTTGCCAGAACTACTGCATGACCAAAATATTTTTCTATTTGTCCGGTAACTAAATTGCGGACTACAATGCCACGTGCTTTACCATCAACCACTACTACATCGAGCATATCGCGACGGTTGTATAAAGTTACCGTTCCTTTTTTAACCTGACGACTTAAAGTACTGTAAGCACCTAATAACAATTGCTGACCTGTTTGTCCACGGGCATAAAATGTACGTGATACCTGAGCTCCACCGAAAGAACGGTTGTCGAGCAATCCGCCATAATCGCGGGCAAAAGGAACCCCCTGTGCCACACATTGATCAATAATGCCATTGCTGACTTCGGCCAGACGATATACATTGGCTTCGCGGGCACGATAATCGCCTCCTTTTATAGTATCATAAAACAAACGATACACGCTGTCGCCATCATTCTGATAATTTTTTGCTGCATTGATTCCACCTTGTGCGGCTATACTATGTGCACGGCGGGGACTATCCTGATAGCAAAATACTTTTACATTGTATCCGAGTTCGCCTAAGGTGGCTGCTGCAGATGCTCCTGCCAAACCTGTACCTACAATAAGAATATCGAGTTTTCTTTTGTTCGAAGGATTAACCAGTTTACAACTTGCTTTGTAAGTACTCCATTTTTCGGTTAAATTACCCTGAGGAATTTTTGAATTTATCTTAGTCATTGCTGCTTGTTATTTTTTGAATTAACGAATAAAGATTTTTGATTAAAAACTGTATCAAAAGAAAAACATGAAATAAATGGGAACAATAGAAAAACCAATGGTGATAATCAGTGCATAAATGGTACTGACGGTTTTTATTGTGGCGTTGTATTTATTATGATTCAATCCGAGGGTTTGAAATCCGGATTGGATGGCATGATTTAAATGAAATCCCAGGAAAATAAAGAAAGCTATGTAAATAATAGAATAGAGCTTGTTGTGAAAAAGCAGCACAGCCATAGTATAAAAGTCGTGTTTATCAACACCTGCCGGAGCCTGAACCCAACCAATTTTAATAAAAAAGAAATGGATGAAATGCAGCATTAGAAATACAAATATGATGGCACCGGTATAAATCATATACTTCGAAAAAAACGAAGTGGTTGATTTGTTGGCAGTGTAATAACGAACAGGACGTGATGCCCAGTTTTTTAATGTAACAATTACTGCAAATATGATATGGAGGAAAAACCCACCAAACAATACATATTCAAATACTTTTATAAAAAGATTGGTTTTCATAAATTCGGAAGCCTCGGAAAAGAGTTTTCCACTGTCGCCGCAAAGCAACAATAAATTTATTGAAAGATGCACCACCAGAAACATGGCTAAAAACAAGCCAAAAGCACCTGTGATAATTTTTTTCGTAATTGAAGAATAATTTAAAATATTGTTCATTGGATTCGGTTTTGAAAAATACACTTAAACACTATAAAAGACCTAAAAAAAAATTTAATCTTTATAAAAAGCGGAACAAAGGTAAATTTTAATTTAATTTTACAAAAAATTTTTCGTCAAATCTAATAAATCTCAATAATGCGTTATACCAATATCAATTCCGAACTATTTGTTCGAAACAGGAAAAAGCTGGTTGACAAGCTTCAACCAGGTTCAGTAGCAATAATTTTATCAAATGATGAATACCACAGAAACGGAGATCAGCATCATCCGTATCGCCAAAGTTCCGATATGTTTTACCTCACAGGACTCGATCAGGAAAAGTGTATCCTCTGTCTTTGCCCCCATCATCCCAACGAAGCCTTGCGTGAAATAGTTTTTACGGTACAAACCAGCGATAGTATGGTTACCTGGTATGGTCATAAATATAATTTGGAGCAGGCTTCGGCAGTTTCGGGTGTGAAAACTGTGAAATGGCTGGATAGTTTTGAAGATACTATGAAAGATTTGGTGTTGCGTTCAGAAAATATTTATCTGAATTTGCATGAAGATGCCCGTTTTTCGACCGAGGTTCCTTCGCAGGAATTGCGTTTTGCACAGCGCATGAAAACCGAATATCCACTTCATAAGTTCGAAAGAATCTATCCGCTGCTCACCGAGTTTCGTATGTGCAAAGAGCCGGAAGAAATCAACATGATGCAACAGGCCTGCGATATCACCGAAAAAGCTTTTCACAGGGTTTTAATGAGTATTCGACCGGGCATTATGGAATATGAGGTTGAAGCAGAAATTACCCACGAATTTATACGTAATGGTGCCGGTGGTCATGCTTATTATCCTATAGTGGCTTCAGGGGTAAATGCCTGTGTGTTGCACTATATCAAAAACGATCAGCGTCTGAAAAACGGGGATTTGATTTTGCTGGACTTTGGTGCTGAATACGGAAACTATGCTGCCGACCTTACACGAACTATTCCTATCAACGGTAAGTTTAACAAGCGTCAGAAAGATTGTTATAATGCGGTTCTCAGAGTGATGAAAAAAGCCACAGAGCTGATTGTTCCGGGGGCTACCATCGAGCAAATCAATAAAGATGTGACCAAATTGATGGAAAAAGAAATGATAGGATTAGGCCTGTTTACAGAGAATGATGTTAAAAATCAAAATCCTGACTCGCCCATGTATTTTAAATATTATATGCATGGCAATTCGCATTTCATTGGGTTGGATGTTCACGATGTGGGTACCCGACAACATAAATTAAAACCAGGTATGGTGCTAAGCTGCGAACCCGGTATCTATATTAAGGAAGAAGAGATTGGTATCCGTATTGAAAATGATATCCTTGTCAGTGAAAACGGACCTATAGATTTAATGAAAAATATACCCCGCGAAGTGGAAGAAATAGAAGCTTTGATGAAAGGGAAAAAATAAAAAAACCACTGAGACACTGAGATCACAAAGAAACACTAAGAAATGAATAACAGTATGTACTGTTCATCTTTTTGTTTTTATGTGGCAGAAAAAGTGGCTCAAATCAATAATCACTAATAGCAAATTTCAAATTAAAAAATATAAAATCATGTTTCAAGCAAGCGTTTTTATCGAAAGAAGAAAAAAATTAAAATTACTTATAAAGAGTGGTGTTATCATTTTTGTTGGCAATACAGAGTTGCCTATGAATTATCCTCAAAATATTTATCATTTCAGGCAAGACAGTTCTTTCCTGTATTTTTTCGGGATTGATGAACCCGGATTGGCAGCCATTATTGATATCGACAATGATAAAGAAATTGTTTTTGGCAATGATGTGGAAATTGAGGATGTAATATGGACAGGCCCTTTGCCTTTGTTGAAGGATAAGGTAAAAAATGTGGGCATTACGCAGTCGGATGTTTTTTCGGGATTCGAAACTTATGTTTCGGAAGCGGCAAAACAAAACCGAAGCATACATTTTTTGCCTCCTTATAATCCTAATACAAAGATGTTTTTATCAGAACTTTTAGGTATGCCTGTTGGCAATCTGAAAGAAAATGCATCTATGGATTTGATGTTGGCAGTTATCGATTTGCGTTCGCTCAAATCGGCCGAAGAGGTTGCCGAAATAGAAAAAGGCATAGATACTGCTTACGAAATGTTTACACAGGGCATCAAACTGGTGAAACCCGGGAAATATGAATATGAGGTTTCGGGAATGATGGAAGGTATTGCTTTGGCCCAAAACGGTGTGCTTTCTTTCCCAACCATTTTATCGGTCAGGGGCGAAATTCTTCATGGCCATGCACATGGAAATATGATGAATGGCGGTGATATGCTGGTGATGGATGCCGGATTCGAAACTCCTGAACATTATGCTACCGACCATACACGTACGGTGCCTGTAAGCGGAAAGTTTACTCAAAAACAAAAAGAAATTTATCAGATAGTGCTTGATTCGCAGATGGCTGCCATAGATGCTATTAAACCCGGAGTGAAATATCAGGAGGTTCATTTGCTTTCGTGTAAGGTGATTGCCGAGGGACTTAAAAAGATAGGTTTGATGAAGGGTGATGTGGATGAAGCTGTGAAACAAGGTGCACATGCCTTGTTTTTCCCACACGGACTGGGCCACATGATGGGTTTGGATGTTCATGATATGGAGGATATAGGGCAGATTTATGTGGGATATGATGCTGAGGTGCGACCTATAGACCAGTTTGGAACGGCATATCTTCGTTTGGGCCGCAGGCTTCAAACGGGTTTTGTTTTAACTGTTGAGCCTGGCATTTATTTTATTCCTGAATTATTTACTTTATGGAAATCGGAAAATAAATTTACCGAATTTATTGATTATGATAAGGTGGAAACCTATTTGACCTTTGGTGGAATCCGCATAGAAGATGATGTGTTGGTTACAGAAACAGGGCATAGGGTGCTTGGAAAATCTATACCGAAGACTATTGAAGAAATAGAGATGTTGATGGGGTAATTGGGGGTAGAATAAATATTTTAATATGGCAAATAAAATGTTTCAACTAGATGTTTTTTTCAAATTTAATAATTAATTCGGTTGTTTATTTGACTTTTTTAGGGAATATTATTTATAAATGGCAATTATTATAGTAAAAAGGCTTAATAATTCGATTTTGTTTTTGATATTTAATAAAGAAAGCAGCTAAAGGTTGCTTTTTTTATTAGAAATTAGGGCGAATTAACATATGCATGTCGCCGGGAATGATCTCGGTTTTGTCGGGAGTCGTCTCGG
>CAYYQJ010000173.1:0-2659 GCA_964473775.1 uncultured Bacteroidales bacterium
TTCTTGCAAATTTATCAATTTCGTTCGTTCTGTCGTCTTTAAGCTTGCACCCAACTCCAATATTCGCCCACCTCAACCACAAAAAAGGTGCACAATATTTCCAATATTGGATGGCTTTGTGCACCTTTTTCGGTTTTCATGGTGTATAATATTTTTTCAAAATTACTTGAAATTTCTTTTATACCGAACAAATTTTGGATTTGTTTTTAATAAATCAACAAAAAAACAATTCCCATCTTCCAACATTATGGTATCATATACATCACCTCTGTAACAACCACCTGGCTGGGCATGCTTATCGTTCCGTCTTTAAACTCGTATTTGGCAAAGGTATGCGAATAAAACTTTTTTTCTCTGTCGGGACTTGTTGGATCTATCTGGCTTGCAAATAAGCCACGTTTTGCTACGCCAACAGGTTTAAAATCGTCAAGCGTTTTAGGCGGCTCGGCACCGATGTAACGATAAATTCTTACAAAAACAACTGTTGGTGGTTTGGCAGTGCTTGTTGGAGTTGCCGGATTTGTTACTTCAAATAATTGGGTTCCAACCTGATTGGTGCGCAAAACCATTTTTGGATAAAGCAAAGCATTTTGGGTGCCTTCGCCTGTTGATTGAGTGGGAGCTTTTTCAAGAAGGGTATGACCTCTGATTCCCAATATTTGCCATTCGGTAAGGTTGCCGAAAATGGCG
This sequence comes from uncultured Bacteroidales bacterium, assembly GCA_964473775.1. Classification (GTDB taxonomy): domain Bacteria; phylum Bacteroidota; class Bacteroidia; order Bacteroidales; family CAIWKO01; genus CAIWKO01. Next base: position 691 of record CAYYQJ010000173.1, read on the forward strand.
ATTTTTTCATAAATACGATGTGGGTTAACGGGTCCATGATCGTATAATCTGAAACCCTTAACCTCCAAATCGAAAGCGTCTTTTATTGCTGGTGGGCAATTTCTTCCGGTTCCGATTGTTGTGTAATAACCCTGCATATTATCTTTGGTTAATGTAACCACGCCTGCTTCATCAACATCTATATTAAGATCCAAATGTCTTTTAAGATGAGGTGGAATTAAGCCAGGTCCCTGAAGAATAGTGTTAAGATTAATGATGCCATTCATCTCGTTATCGCGGTCGCGTTTTAAAATAGTACTCATAATTTTTGTTTTTAATTATTTATTTATTTTTTTAATTTGTAATTACCATACTCTGTTCGGTTTATTCTTAATTTTTTAATTGCAACGTAAATATTCACTATTATATTAGCTGTTGTAGCTGGAGGTATTTGTCTGCCATTTAAGCTGTTTTTCCTCCAAGGGGTGCTGATACTCCCCCAAGGTGCGCTGTTCTTGCCCCAAGGTGTGCGGTTTCTCCCCCAAGGTGCGCTGTTCTTGCCCCTGGGAGTGCTATTCCAACCCCAAGGGGATAATTATTCTCCCCGAGGGTTCAGATTTTCTCCCCGAGGGTTCGCATAGCTGAACGAAAATTTATCTCTCTAAATCCCTATATTATAAGCATATATATTTTGCCTGAATTTTACGTTATCAATAAAACAAAGAACTTTTCCATTAAAAAAAATGGCAATACAAAAATAAAAAAAAAAAATCAAATAATTTTCAATTTTTCTTTGTTAGCACTAAATTTTTTTTTGATTATGTTTTTCCTAAAATATAGTAAGTAAAACAAATACAGTTTCTTATTAAAAAAATTTGCTACCCAAAAAAAGAACTATAGGTATATTGATTTATTCAAGTAGTTTTTATATTTTATCGCTTTTACGCGGAAAAATAAGCGATGCAATGATGCTTATGCTCAGCACCCCAACGATTACATAAAGCGAATGTGCCGTGGTGAATCCGATTTCTTTCAGCCAAACATTAAACAGCAGTTTGCAGCCTATAAAGGTGAGCAACACGGCCAATCCGTGTTTGAGATAATGAAACACATTGATTACGTTGAGCAACAGAAAAAACAAGGAGCGCAGGCCCAATATGGCAAAGATGTTCGAAAAATAAACAATGTAGGGGTCTTTGGTAACCGAAAATATGGCCGGTATGGAATCGGTGGCAAAAATAACATCCGAAAACTCTATCACCAGCAGCACTATAAACAAAGGGGTGAAATAGTATTTCTTTTTATGCGATTTTATCCAGAACCGATTGCCAACATATTTGGGGAATACCCTCAGATATTTCGACGAAAAACGCACCATGGGATGTTTGGCCACATCAATAACTTCTTCTTGCTTATTGCGTTCTATAAACATCTTGATGCCTGTATAAACCAGCAATGCCCCGAAAAGATAGAGAAACCATTCGAATTTCTGAATCATTACGGCACTGCCAAATATAAAAATAAACCGCATCACCAGCGCCCCCAAAATGCCATAAAACAACACCCTTTTGTAATATCTTTTTTGAACCCCGAACGCAAAAAATATCATAATCATCACAAAAAGATTGTCAACCGAAAGCGATTTTTCGATAAGATAGCCTGTGAGGTATTCGAGCGAAAGATTTTTGTTATACACATCCAGCGCATCTTGATAGCTCAGTGCATCCACATCAACAGGCTGACTGTATTTAGCCACTTCGGTTTTAATCTGTTCAACATCCCGAATGCCATGCATCCAGTGTCCGTTCCACCGTATAAAAAAATAGAAACCAACGGCCAACATTATCCAAAAAACCGACCACAGCAGTGCTTCACGCGATTTGATGATGTGGTTTTTTTTTCCGATAATCTTCAAATCAATAAAAAGCAATACCAAAATAAGGATATTGAAAACTACAAAAAAAAGAATTTCTCTGCTGAGCATTTTATT
>CAYYQJ010000173.1:2759-6315 GCA_964473775.1 uncultured Bacteroidales bacterium
AAATAAGGATATTGAAAACTACAAAAAAAAGAATTTCTCTGCTGAGCATTTTATTTTAGGCTTTAAGATTGAAGGTCATTTGAAAGTTACCTTAATGTTTACGATTTCAGGCGAGTTGCCAATGCGTACCGGCGGGCCCCAGGTGCCCACACCACAGGAAACATAATATTGGGTATTATCTATGCGTCGATAGCCCCAGTCGGGATGATAAATGGCACGGGTAATGTAGTTTATAGGAAACATCTGCCCATCGTGTGTATGCCCCGAAAGTTGTAAATCCACCCCATTTTGTGCAGCTTCTTCCAGATGAAAAGGCTGATGGTCCATCATAATCACCGGATAAGATTTATCCACATCCACAAGAATGTTTTCAAGACTCTTGCGGTTTTTGCCCGTAAAACGTGGCATGTCCTTGTCGTTTCTGCCCACAAGATAAAAGCTGCTATCAATCATTAGGGCGGTATCGCGCAGATATTTCACACTGTGTTTTTCGAGATATTCCACCGCAGGGCCCACACCTCCAATATATTCGTGGTTTCCGGTGATGGCATAAGTGCCGTATTTCGAAACAATATTTTCAAGCAATTTGCCCAGGTTTTTCTTGATAACGGGTTTGATGTTTTCGTCCACCACATCGCCGGCAAACAACACAATATCGGGGTTCAGGGCATTTATTTTATTAACGATACGGGTAAGCTTATTAGGCCCGATGATGGTGCCCAGATGCAAATCGGAAAGCAATACAATGTTGAGGATTTTATGGTTTTTAACGGTTTTGTTTATATTGATATCCAAAGTTTTTATTCTAACAATGGACGCATTGATAAAACCATAAACAATCAGCAATATCACAAATCCGGATACGCTGATCAGGGTAATGAATTTGGTTTTCGCATAGTCTATAAACAAGCCCTGAGGCAGGAAATGCAGAAAATGATTGGAAGCCCTTACGATATCTAATAATAAGATGAAAAGGAAGAAATACAACATGGCCGCAAACCAGAAAGAACCCGACCAATTGAGGATTTCGGTGAAAGCCGAATGTCCGTAACGTTCCAGAAAACGGGCAAGCAGATATGAAATAAAAAAGAAAATATAGAAGCCCAGATAATAATACCGCAGCCCGGAATAGAGCTCCAAGCCCTGCCAGCCGCGTATAAAAATATAGAAATTCACCAGGGAGTGAATACTCAAAACAATCAATAAAAATAACAACATAGCGAAACTCTTCATGGGTTTAAACAGGGAATATTAGGATTCTATTTGCACACTTACATTTTCCAGTTTTCCACCCAGGGGAGGATTGGTTTTAGATATCTTCACCACCAGTTTGGTAATCTGTGGAAAAGCCTTGTTCACATGATTACTGATACGCGAAGCCACATGCTCGAGGAGCTTTGATTTTTGCGACATTTCTTGTTTCACAATATTGTAAACAGCCTGATAATTTACGGTATCATGCAGGTTGTCCGAAACTTCAGCGGCTGAAGTATCAGTTTCAATAGTCAGGTTCACTATAAAGCGATTGCCAATAATTTGTTCTTCTTCAAAACAACCATGATAGGCAAAAAACTCCATGTTTTCTAAAAGGATAATGGCCATAGCACAAAAAATAATTCGGCAAAGGTAGGCATAATGAGGCAAATTAGTTGAGTAAATTAAATCTCAACCACACAAATTCGATGCCCGAAACATCAAAAAATATTACCTTTGCAGGCTCTTTTATAAAACATTAAATTAAACATGGACGAAAACAAGCCTATAGGCGATTCAGAACAGAAAGATACAGTTGGCAAATCATTAAATTTCATTGAACTTATCATTGAAGAAGATAATAAAACCGGAAAATTTCAGCAACGCGTACACACACGCTTTCCGCCTGAACCTAACGGCTATTTGCATATTGGTCATGCCAAATCCATTTGTTTGAATTTTGGTCTGGCAAAAAAATATGGCGGCAAATGCAACCTGCGTTTCGATGATACCAATCCTACCAAAGAAGATGTGGAATATGTTGATTCTATTAAGGAAGATGTAAAATGGCTGGGTTTCGATTGGGATGGAGAGTATTATGCTTCTGATTATTTCGAAACTCTGTATGATTATGCTGTGAAACTTATCAATAAAGGCAAAGCCTATGTTTGCGATTTAACTCAGGAAGAAATAGCTGCCACCCGCGGAACCGTTACTTCACCGGGAAGCGTAAGTCCTTTTGCACAGAGAAGTGTTCAGGAAAACCTGGATTTGTTCGGTCGTATGCGCAATGGCGAGTTTGCTGATGGCAGCAGGGTGCTGCGTGCCCGTATTGATATGGCGTCGCCCAATATGCTGATGCGCGACCCTATTTTGTATCGCATTCTTCATTCCGAACATCACCGCACCGGCAACGAATGGTGTATTTATCCTATGTATGATTTTGCTCACGGGCAATGCGATTCGATAGAAAAAATCACACATTCTATCTGTACACTGGAATTTGAAGTACATCGTCCGCTTTACGAATGGTTTATTCGCGAACTGGAGATTTATGCACCGCAACAAATAGAATTTGCCCGTTTGAATATCAACTATACGGTGATGAGCAAACGCAAACTGCTTTCGTTGGTTCAGGAAAAAGTGGTCAACGGATGGGACGACCCCCGTATGCCTACCATTTGTGGTTTGCGCCGCAGAGGTTATACCCCCGAGTCTTTACAGAATTTCGCAGAAGTAATCAGCGTGGCCAAGCGCGATAATGTGATTGATGTTTCCCTGTTGGAACATTGTTTGCGCGAAGATTTGAATAAAAAAGCGCAGCGCATCATGGCTGTACTAAACCCGATAAAACTGGTTTTGATTAATTTTCCTGAAGATGGAGAAGAATGGCTGGATGCAATAAATAATCCTGAAGATCCAACTACAGGTACACGCAAGATACCTTTTGCAAAAGAATTGTTTATTGATGAAGATGATTTTATGGAAAATCCTGAAAAAAAGTTTTTCCGTTTATCTCCGGGCAATGAGGTTCGTTTGAAAAGCGCTTATATCATCCGTTGTGTTGATGTAATCAAAAATGCCGATGGCAGCATCAAAGAATTGCATTGCACTTACGACCCCAATACCCGCACAGGAATGCCAGATAGCAATAGAAAAGTAAAAGGCACCATTCACTGGGTTTCGGTGAAACATGCCATAGAAATTGAAACCCGCTTGTATGATAAATTATTTTTACCCGAAAATCCCGAAGCAGTGGAAGAAGGTGAAGATTTTAGAAGCAACCTGAATCCCGATTCATTAAAAGTAACAACCACCTATGCTGAACCCTTTGTAAAGAACATGAAGTCATTGGATAAGGTGCAGTTTGAAAGAGTAGGTTATTTTTGTGTTGATAAGGATTCTACTCCTGAAAAACCGGTATTAAATAAAACTGTGGGCTTAAAAGGAGCCTGGCAAAAGAGCAGCTAAGAATTATTTTTCAAGAAAAATTTAGATTTTAATAAAACTTTTCTACTTTTGCAGCAACATTGTTCCGTGGTGTAACTGGCAACACGTCTGACTCTGAATCAGAAGAGTCCAG
>CAYYQJ010000174.1:0-6311 GCA_964473775.1 uncultured Bacteroidales bacterium
GTGCTACTCGATAAGACGACTGTTTTTTACACCAAGTCGAAAATTCTTTATTCAGAAACCCAAATTTATTCAATATCATCATCAAACCAATTAAAATAAAAAACGGCAGGCAAACCAATTTTGCTTTCCCTGCCGTTTAATATTTTCAGCAAATCATTACATTTTATGGGTTTTGAGTGGGAGTGCGACTTTGAGTCGCGCCCCCACTTTTACTAAACGTGGTAAAAGTGAACCCTTGTTTTTTAGGATTCCGTTTGTTTACTGTATAAATATTATCAGGTGGTTAATATTCTTCAAGCTTTTCATAATTTTAGGGCAAAGTAATCAGTTCTCAATATTTTTTTTTACTTTTGAAGTCAATTTCAAAATAAAAAAAGAAAGGCATCAACTAAATAAAAAAAATTCTTTAAAAGCAAACCGTTATGTACATATCCCGACATCATGACTTTTTTACTATTCAATGGGATGAGCCACTGGAAGAGAAAATACAAAAACTTCAAAAAGGCATTGAAGAACATCCTGATTTTAAGGATCAGTTCTTGCACGATATGGCATCATTTTATTTCATGGCGCAAGAGTATGAAAAAGCTCTTGAGGCTATAAATCAAGCTATAGAATGTGTTACTATTCCCGATAATCTGGCAGAATATTATTGCTGGATTTCTATTATAAATGATGCATTGGGCCATCGCGATGCTTCTCTGGAAGCATTGAAGCAAGCGGTAAGTTGTTGTCCGAATGACAATGAGGTTAAAATGAAATTAGGCGATGCTTATATTGAAGCAGAAGATTATAAGAATGCTGCGGCAATTTATGAAGAGGCATTCAGCAATCCTGATGAATATTATTTTGAGCATGGCAGGCATGTTTTCTATGATTATATTGAATGTTATAAAAATAAGGCGGAGAATGAGGAGGATGAAGATGAGGAGGAAGATTTTCGCGACGTATTCGCCAAATTGCTGAAAGCGGCTGAAACCAACCGTCAGAAAGGCTGCATCTGCCAAGCCATTTCGTATCTTTTATATTATGATGACGACAAAACGGAAGCGCTTAATTATGCGCATAAAGCAAAAGAATTTCTGCCCGACGAATTCCAGGTAATAATGCGGCTTGCCGAAGCTTATTGGGATACTCAACAACCCGATAAAGCAATTGGCATTTACGACGAACTGAAGGATGTTGCAAAAAGTCATCCAAAAGGCGACATAATTATGCATTGGTATCATGATTGCGTTGGAAGAGTTTTGATTTTTCAGGATAAATTGGAAGAAGCCGCTGCCCTTTATGAGCAAGACCTGTTGACTCACGCACAGGACGTAAGAAGCGAAACTTTACGCATAACACTTGAGCAATTGTCGGCTATATATCTTCATCAAAAAAAGTATGCTTTAGCAAAACTTCATGCACAACATATCAATAAATTATATCCTGATCAATATCCAAAAGCTTACGGAACCATTGCTATTTTTTATTTAGAAGAGGCTGAAGATCATGAAAATGCGTTGAATTATCTTTTAAAGGCGGCACAAGTGAATTATCAAACTCCTGAGCGACCCGAAGGAAACGATGCTGAACAGGCAGCAACTCTTTGGGGTTCAATGGGCATTATTTACAGAAAATATCATAATGATGAAGATAAGGCTAACTTTTATATGGAATTAACACTGAAATGTAAAACCAGTAAGGAAGTGGATGAGCAAATATGCGATGCATTATACGAAATCTACACTAACAACTGCAACCATGAGCGGGCGGGTGAACTGAAAGAAAGGCGTTCAGGATTAGCTTCTCTGCTTAGTATTTTCAGCGGCGATTGGGTTCCTCCTCCACCACCGGATTTGAAATACAGGCTTAGCAAACCTAAAAATACAAAGGAAGAAATAGAGGCTCTGCCATATTATTATCTTAAAATGACAGGCGAAAATGATTCATTAAAATTCAAAGCAAAACTTCGGCAGGATTTTTATGACGACCTGATAAATGATCCCGCTTACAAAGAGTTTTTCAGTGAGTACGAACCTTACTCAGTTACTGGTTTTTGCCAGGATTATGCTGCAGCAAAAACACATCTTGTAGCAATGGCACATTACCACATGGAGCCAAATGTAACCAGCCATGAGCAAATTTTAGGACGGGCTACAGAAAGGGTTTTAAATATGATTCTTCAAAAGAAACTCTGGAATATGCAGTTGCTTTGGCGTGCCGGAAAGATAAACATTCCGCAAGTGCAGATAGCTTATGATTTTAAAGTATGGAGCCAACAGATAAGGAATTGTCCGTTTATTGAAAAAGTAACTCCACAGGAAATTGAAGTTATGAAGCAGTTTCTTGCCAACGATAATTTTGATGGAGAACAAGAAAGTTGGCGGCTTGACTGGCAGGATTATGAACAGTTGATGATGAAGGATGAAGAAGATGATATTGTAAACTTACCTCCCTGGTATGAGTTTTATGATGAGAAACTTGACACATCGTCATTGCTGCTGTTGCCTGACATACGCGGACAAAAAGAGAAGGAATATGAGGAGGTATATTATAAATGGAAACGCAAGCAACCACCTGATCCGGTTGTTCCACGGAAACCGGAACCACCTTATATTCCACACATGATTCCAAACGAAGAAACTTACATCAAGTTTATGGAACAATTTGAAAACGATTATATCTGTAAACTTAAGCAACTTAAAATGGAGAGCGAGATTTTGCTGGACAAAACATACGATAAGTACGAAGTCAGGAATGCAATAATGGAACTAGAAATGGCTGATTATCCTGTTTATTTGGATAATACACTCAACTGGCATCAGGCAATATTGAAAGCCGGGCAGCAAGTGAAAAACAAACGAATATCCGACCATTTAGTTAGGGTTTATGAGTTCTATAGCATGCAATATGATTTAGGCTTGATTCCTCCGGGTGATTTGAATAAAAAGGATACCAATGGCAAAGGATTGCGTGAAATGTTGATGTTACCAATTCTGAAAGGAAGAGAACTGAGCGGTGAATCGGGAGATTTTAATTGTTAGAGATTATAATGCTTTAAGTTTTTGAATACCGCCAAATCACCAATAAAAGGAATTATATTTGCAAATTAATTTTTAATCTAATCCCATCAAATTATGAAGACTTATTTAAAGAAAATGAAATTTATTCCTGTGTTTGTTTTGTTGGCTTTTGGTTTCGGAAACCATGCCTATTCACAATTGTTCACCGGAGGCGATTTAAGTGCTACTTTTATCAATGGAGTTAAAATCAATCTGGCCCCCACCATTGGATATAAAATTTTGAATTCCAGTTCAGGGTTTTCGCCAATCATACAATATACAGCCGCATCACCACAGGGTTTTGCAGGTGATTTTTCGTATGGTGGCCGTCTGTTTGAAGAGTATGATATTTGGAATGGCATATTGTTTCATGCCGAATTCAGAGCCATGAATACAGGATTTGTTAATGAACATGGATTTAAGCAACATGGTTGGGTGATGGGAGTCCCCTTGGGTGTTGGCTACGAATATCAAATCAGTTTAAATGTTTGGTTCAAAGGATTGGTTTTATACGATCCACTGGTTCATGCAAATTTCTATCAAAACACTCCCAATCCCAATCCTACCGTAAGTGGGGGGATTACTTATGTGTTTTAATAAAATTAATTGAAGCAGGTCAAATATTTATTGTTGCTGTGAATCAGACCTGGTTTCCTGCTTTGGGTTCTGTTTTTTTTAAATAAAAAATAAAAGGGAAGAAAAATTTCTTACCTTAGCACATTATTTCATCTTAAATCCAGACGTTATGAAACGATTTGTACTTTTCTCATTAGTTTTTGTCGGTTGTTTGTTCACAATCCGTGCACAAATGGTCATCACACATGCACCCAATATGACTCAATTGGTCAACAATTTTATTTTGTCGGGCGTATCTGCCAGCAATATTTCCTATACGGGAGATACCAATGCCATAGGAAGTTTTACAGGAGGAAACTCCACCAATCTGGGTATTCCCAATGGCATAATTCTAACCACAGGCAATATAGATTCAAGCCCCGCAATTAATGATTCGGCCTTTAAGTTTTCGAGCACCATGAACAATCAGGCAGGCGATTCATTACTCAATACCTTTGCACCTTTTCCAAGTTATGATGCCACAGTGTTGGAGTTCGATCTGATACCTGTGGGTAATGTGTTGGAGTTTCAATATGTTTTTGCCTCAGAAGAATATCCTGAATTTGTTGGCTCATCATTTAATGATATTTTTGGTTTCTTTATCAATGGAATAAATCCTTTGGGAAACAACTATACCAACGAAAATATAGCCATCATACCCGGAACTTCTGCTCCGGTTTGTGTAAATAATGTAAATGCCACCACCAACACTTCATATTTTATTGATAATGCCGCCGGAAGCAGCATAGTATTTGATGGTTTTACTACTGTTTTGCTTGCGCAGATATCGGTAGTGCCTTTAACAAGCTACCATCTGAAAATGGCAATAGCCGATGTAAGCGATGGAATTTTTGATTCAGGTATCTTTTTAAAAGCTCAATCCATGAAAAGCTATATGGCTGTGGGCGTGCAGGAAAACTCAATCCATAATTTCAGCATTGCACCCAATCCGTTAAATGCTGATTCAAGAGTATCTTTTAATTTATTGCACCCTGGAAAAGTAAAAATCAACATAACAGATGTTGCAGGAAAAGTGGTTTATACCACCGAAAAAAGCATGGCTTCAGCCGGTCAACATCAAATATTATTAAACGAATTCATCAGCAATACCACCTCAGGAATTTATCTCCTGAAAATAGAAACAGATGATTTTACGGAAGTGCAGAAAATAGTTAGGTAGAAAGGACGATTTGAGAAAACATAGAGACTCTAAGAAAATCAATTGCAGCCAATTATTCCACAAAGTTTCTCAAAGGTTTCACAAAGTAACACAAAGGTATTTCTAAGAAGAACAAAGAAGACTACTATTGTCTATCCTAATGTATTTCACTTAACCCTCTTTGTGAAACTTTGCGGTTCTTAGTGAGCCTTAGTGTATAGCCTGTTATTCCATAAGTGTTCTCAAAGATCTTATACCAATTATTATTATCAATTGATTAAGCGTTTGATGCCATTTTTAAGCAAAGCAACATTAAAATTGATTAAGAGTCCTAATTTGTAATTTCCAAGTTTAAGATAGGTTAAAACCTGTGCGGTATGAACATCGCATAGTGCATCAACAGTTTTAAATTCAATAACTAATTTATTTTCAACTAAAAGGTCAATTCTATACCCATGATCCAAATGGATATTTTTATAAACTATGGGCATGGCTTTTTCTTTCTCAACTGATAATCCAGCATTTTTTAGTTCATATAGAAGACATTCCTGATAAGCTGATTCAAGTAATCCTGGACCAAGATGCCTATGTACTTCAATAGCTGAGCCGATTACGATGTTTGACAATTCGTTTTCTGTCATTGTTAGAAGTTTTAATGGTTTGTGTAGCAAAAATACAAAATCATTTAATAATGGGAGTACTAATGTAATACAAAAATATGTTTTCGTGAAACTTTGCGTTACTTTGTGAAACTTAGTGTATAGCTCTTCCACGAAGTTACTCAATGGTTTCACAAAGTTGCGCAAAAGCTCTTACTATGAATACAGAGAAGAATTATTATACTAAAATTTCTTCGTGAACCTTTGGGTTTCTTAGTGAAACTTAGTGTATAGCCTATTATTCCACAAAGGTTCTCAAAGGTTTCACAAAGTTGCGCAAAAGCTCTTACTATGAATACAGAGAAGAATCATTATGCTAAAAATTTCTTCGTGAACCTTTGGGGTTTTTAGTGAAACTTAGTGTAACAATTATTTCACGATGAAATGAGAGAGTCAAGCCTAATTTATACAAAAATGGTATTAGAGAAAAGAAATTCAGTTATTTCTTTCGCTTATCCACAAACTTAAGTGGTTTCCGGCTGTCTGATGGAAATTGACGGTGGTTGATTTCTTCCTTTGAATGAAATTCGAAATCGGGCACCACACGCAATTTGGCACGAAAATGTTCTTTTAGTTTGTTTTCTATGTACTGTTGCTGAGTTTTGCATCCTATCAGAATATTGATTTTATCGGTATCAATTTCGTTGGTGCTCACTTCCACTATATAATTATCGATTTCTTCGAAGCCATCCAGAATATTAAATAAAGCAGGTGGATATAATGTCGTGCCTTTAAATTTAATCATTTGTTGCTTTCGGCCTAACACCGGTCCCAGACGTTTGGTGTTTCTGCCACAAGCACAAGGCTCATTGTAATGATGGCAAACATCCC
>CAYYQJ010000175.1:0-6280 GCA_964473775.1 uncultured Bacteroidales bacterium
ATAAAGGGGAGTATAATTATAAATCTTTGATTAAAACTTCCCCGCAGGAGCAAAAAGCTGTTTTTGGCATTGCACATAATAATCTTCTACTAAAAACAAAGTACAATCTGTTTATTCGAAAATACAATGGCGACATGACTAGTTTTTCAGATGATGCCATCCCTTCTGAATGTCCAAAATCTCTCGCTATTATGGGGTTTCACGATTATAATGTGTTTTATGGCAATGTGGGCACAATTGATAAAACAATAAAATTAGACGATTTTTTATCGGAACCAAATAAAGTTGTTATCGCTGATAATAATATGAATACATTGGTCAATCTAAACTTTCCATTGCATAGCAAACGTAATCGTTATACAAGCATTCCTAATATTTGTATATCTGCTGATAGCAATTATATTATTATTGTTAACGTTGAATTGCTTAATGTCTATAAGGTTGATTTTAAGTTTCAAAAGTCAAATTATTATGTTGATGTTTACGATAAATATCTCAATCATGTCTGGTGTGATTCGATTATTACTGATAATGTTTTTGGAGAAGCCTACCAAATACAGGATATGAAATTTAATTATTACGATAATAAACTTGTGGTAACCGCTTATCACGAAAATGATTCAAAGGCAAGTAACAAGGCAACCATTTTTGCAGTCTTATACGAAAAGCCTCAATCATACAAGATGATTTTAAACCAGGAGCTTTCTCAAAACATAATTTTATTCAACACCTTGTTTGATAAATCTGGTAAAATTTTTTTTGCAGGCTATGCCATTCACCACCCATCTGTTACTGTTCAATTTGGAAACAACTCAAATATGAGTCCGGGAAATCCGGAAAATCAATTATTTTATTTATGCAAAGATATTAAGTTTCCTAATGAAAAACCTGTTTTTAAATGTTTTAATTTAGATAATGAGTTTTTAGCAAATTTCCCTGAACAAAAGAAATTCCTAAAACAAAATTATGCCAATCCAACTCAGCTTTTATATCAAAATAATAAACTTTATTATATTGATGATCATGTTATTTCCACTTCCTTTCAGAATAGCTCTCCTTTAAAAACTTATAATTTTGATCAATTGTTTCTTATGGTTTTTGATGCAGAAGGAAATATTGAATGGATGAAATCAATCAATAAAAAGGTTATCCTTAAAGAATTTATTGATTTTAAGAAACCCTCCGGGGATGCTTATAAAAAAGACAATGGCATAGGCATATTTTATTATGACAACATAAAAAATGTCTTTGACAAAAAACTTAAATCTCAAGGTACTTCATATAAGGGATTGTGTTTAGTTCATGCCACAATTTCTCCTGATGGACAAATTAAAAAAACCATTGTTTCGAATATTGGTGAAACAAAAATTTGGGCTTACCTGAAAGATATTCGTATTATTACTGACAACAAATACCTTATAATGGGCAGAGGAGGTGATCCATTTAAAATAACGGAAGTATTTGGTGGTTTTTATTCTGAAACAAAATAGTATCGTTATTAGCCCGTTAGGCAATAGGTTGACCCCGCTCGCGTGGAATTGTATTCCACGTGTCCTTATAATCTGTGAATCAGTTACAATTTTACTCAATCTAACCCCATCTGCCTGCAATATTCCGAGCAAATGATGGCTGTTGCTATAGAGGCATTCAGAGATTCGGCATGTAGTTCGCTTTGAGTGCCTGCAGGAATACTTATTTTATGGGTGATGCATTTGGCAATTTCGTTAGATATGCCATTGGCTTCGTTGCCAATAACCATAAAACCATTTCGGGCAAATGGCTCTGTATAAATGGGATTCCCTTCCAGAAAAGCGCCATAAATAGCTATGGTTTTATCAACGTTGGCAAGGATTTCTGATAAATTTTCGTAATAAATATTTACACGGCTGATGGAGCCCATACTTGCCTGAACCGTTTTGGGATTGTAGGCATCCACGCAAGTTTCGGAACACAGAATGTGTTTCAATCCAAACCAGTCGGCAATGCGGATGATGGTTCCCAAATTACCCGGGTCGCGGATATCATCCAGCGCAATAATCATATTTTGAGTGGCAAAAGCCATATCAAAACTTCTTTCAGGAATAGAGACCAATGCGACCACCTGATTGGGAGTGGAAAGCGAACTTATTTTAGATAGTTCCTGTTCAGTGATGCAGGTAATGGTTTTGATTTTGGAAGCAATGATTGTATTTTTATCTATCCATTCCTGCAAAGCAAAGATTTCGGAAATCACCAGATTGCTTTCCGCCAGCTCACCAACTATTTTTGGGCCCTCAGCAATAAACATCCCATTCAAGCTGCGGTACTTTTTTACCGTAAGAGAATGGATGAATTTTATGGAGTTTTTGGAGAGCATTTCTTTTAATTAATAATTAATATTTAATAATTAATATTTTAGGGACAGGAAATGTTGTGGTGTATCCAATTTGCATTATTCCTTAAAATTATATTATTATATGATTCGTATGGCCGAAATCATTGTGTACTTAGTTTCACGGCTTCAACCTGTGAAATACGTGTCTCGTTCAAAAAGGCTACTACAAAACAATCTTTAAAGCCTTTGGCTTGAAGTTCGTGTTGATAGTTCAAGGCTTCATCAAGGGTTTTGAAATTGCCACTGGTGTATTTGTAAGTGCCATTTTGTTCATAATATCTAATATCGGATAAGCCTTTGAATTTGGAATAATTATCAGAAAGCCTGGTTTTTGATAACATAATTTGAACCCTGAAAAATATTTCCTTTTTAACCGGTTTGTTTATTTTAACCACAGTGTCTTTGACCACTTTTTTAGGAAGAGAGTCGTTAACTATTGGCGTGTTTTCGATAGCATCATCCGAACTGTCGTCAATCACTACACCGCTTTCGTAATTGGTTTTATATTCTTTAAAAGCGTTGAATATGGAATTGGCAATTTGATTCTGACCGTTTTCTGTTAATAAAAACTCTTCTTCGGTTGGGTTACTTACAAAACCTAATTCAATTAGTGCACCCGGCATGGTGGTTTTGTAAAGTACCAGAAATCCTGCCTGTTTCACTCCTCTATCATGACGGCCAAGCTTTTTGCTGAATTGTTTTTCTACAATTCCGGCAAATTTCAAGCTTTGGTCCAGATAGGCATTCTGATATAAGGAAAAGATGATATTGCCTTCGGGAGAATTGGGGTCGAAACCATCATACTGAGTGGCATAATCTTTTTCGAAAAGCACGGATGCATTTTCTTTTTTAGCCACTTCGAGGTTTGCCTGACTTTTATTCAACCCAAGTACCCAAGCTTCTGTTCCATAAGCATCCGGTGATGAGGTGGAATTGCAATGAATTGAAATGAATAAATCGGCTTTATTGCTGTTTGCAATTTGAGCTCGTTTAAATAATTCGATAAAGACATCGGTTTTGCGGGTATAGATAACTTCAATGTCGGGATAATTTGTTTTGATGAAATTTCCTAATTTTAATGCTACTGCAAGGGCAATGTTTTTTTCTTTCGATTTTTTTCCGATGGCTCCGGGATCCTCTCCACCATGACCCGCATCGATGACCACCTTTTTAATCTTTAATAATTTAGGGCTTTCTGAACTGCTTGAGAAAAGAAATACAAGTGTTAAAAAAACAAAAAACAAATAAGATTGTTTCATGAGACTGATATATTTTACTTAGTTTTGCTAATAATTTCCGGCTATGTCCTGCAAATGTAAGTTTTTTTTATTGACGATTTCATTACCTTGCAATATTTGTTAACGATTTTATTAACCAAACAGATATCAGCTCGTTTTTTTACGCTTTTGATTTTGATATGCTGTGCATTGACTATTAATGCTCAGCATACAGAAGTTGAACAGAATTCTTATTCTATACCCCTGATAAATGATAGTATCAAAACTGACTCTATCAAAATGCCGCAATATAAACTGGACTCCATCAAAAGCGCATTGATGACACATGGTGTTACTGAAAAACTTATGGATTCTGTTTCCAAAAGTGCCATTCAATCGAAAATAGATTATCAGGCCTCTGATTCTATCAAGTTGAATGTTCAGGAAAAAAAGGCTTATCTATATGGTCATGTTGAAATACATTATGAAACCATTAAACTGAAAGCGGCTTATGTTGAAATTGATTTCAGTAATAATACCTTGTATGCGACAGGAGCTTTAGATTCGGTGGGCAAGGAAACAGGGAGACCCGAATTTGCGGATGGCTCCAATGCTTTTACGGCAAAAAGTCTGAAATATAATTTTGATACGAAAAAGGGATTTGTTCATGAAATCTTTACCAACGAAGGCGAAAGTTTTTTGCAGGGAACTACCGTAAAGCGATTTAACGACAATACAGCCAATATTAAGAAAGGTTTTTATACCACCTGCGATTTAGAACATCCGCATTATGCATTGCGATTCAGTCGCGCCAGGATGATTCCGAATGATAAAATTGTTTCAGGTCCGGCTTATATGGAAGTTGAGGATGTGCCTACTCCATTGGTTTTGCCTTTTGGTTATTTTCCGAATAAGAAAGGGCAATTGTCGGGCATTATTTTGCCTACTTATGGAGAATCGGCAAACCGTGGATTCTTTTTTAATAATTTCGGATATTATTGGGGAGTTAATGATTATCTGGATTTAACTTTTCAAGGAGATATTTATTCCAGAGGCAGTTGGGCAGCTTATGTTTCATCTAATTATAAAAAGAGATACAAGTATGATGGCAGCATCAGGTTGTCGTATGCAGTGAATTATATTGGCGAAAAATTTGATCCTAATTTTTATAAAACCAAGGATTTTAAAATTCAATGGAGTCATCATCAGGATCCGAAAGCACGACCTAACAGCAGTTTTTCGGCGAATGTAAATATTGTAAGCAGCAATTTTTCTAAGTATAATTCAACCAGTGCGGGCGATTATTTATCCAATACTTTCGAATCGAGTATTGCTTATCAAACTTCATTATTTAAAGGCAGGAGCAATCTGTCGCTTAATATCGGAGCCAAGCAGAATGTGCAGACTCATGAAATTCAAATCGGGTTGCCACAGCTTAGTTTTTCTGTAAATACTTTTTATCCTTTCAGGAAAAAGAAAAAAGCAGGCGCTTTAAAGTGGTATGACAATATCAGTATGGGTTATACCATGGATGCTGAGAATCATATCAATTCTTACGACAGTCTGGTTTTTACTCCCCATATACTTGATTTGATGCAAAACGGAATGCGGCATAGTATTCCCATCAGAAGTTCGGTGAAAATATTAAAGTTTTTGACCTGGACCAATTCTATCAATATCAACGAACGCTGGTATTTGAGAACCATTGATAAAAAATGGTTTAATGGGGTGGATACTTCTTATATCCGGAATGATACCATCAACCGGTTTCAGATGGCTCACGAATTCAATTATTCTTCTGAAATCAACACTAAATTATATTGTGTTTATCAGTTTAAGAAAGGGGCATTGAAAGCCATCCGGCATGTGATGACACCCTCGGTTAGTTTTACCTACCGACCCGACTTTGGTGCAAAGTTTTGGGGTTATTATCATTATTTGCAAACCGATTCGGCGGGCGATTTGCGACGATATTCTATTTTTGAGAATAGTATTTATAGTGGTCCGGCCGATGGTTTATCTGGGAAAATAAATTTCGGGTTGAATAATAATCTGGAAATGAAAATTCGTAATCGAAAAGATACCATTTCAGGAACAAAGAAAATTGTGTTGATTGATTATTTCAGGATTTATACGGCTTATGATATTGCCAAAGATTCTCTGAACTGGGATCCGCTGACTTTAACAGGCCGTACCAAATTGTTTAATCTGATAGACATCAGTTTTAATGGGGCCTGGGATCCTTATACCACAAACACCAAAGGACGTATCAATACCTTTGAATGGAAAGCCAATAAGCGATTGCTGCGCAGGGATAATACCCGATGGATTCTTGGGTTGAGTTATTCGCTAAGCGATCAGACTTTTGGGAAGAAAAGCAAAACAGAGCAAACCCAGAAAAAGATTTTTATGAATCAGTGGAATGTTTCTTTCAATTTCAATTTCACTTATTCCAATAATTTTATTCCCAGCAAGAGCAATTATTTCAAAGATACTGTGATGACTTTGAGTGTTAACGGAGAGTTTTTTATTACGCCCAAATGGAAAGTGGGGTTCTATACAGGATTTGATTTTATAACCAAGAAGTTTGCTTACACCTCCTTTAATATTTATCGAGATTTGCATTGTTGGGAAATGATGATGGATTGGATACCTTATGGTCCGCGAAATAGTTATAACTTTACACTCC
>CAYYQJ010000176.1:0-6256 GCA_964473775.1 uncultured Bacteroidales bacterium
GAGATAGCTTCAGGTGACTGGAGTTCAGACGTGTGCTCTTCCGATCTACACCCGCAGAGAACCGAAAAGCATGTGTCGGATGCATCAAAACTTTCCGCTTGCAAACGAATCAATTTATATCTCAGATGGATGGTTCGCAACGACAACAGGGGAGTAGATTTCGGTTTATGGAAAGGCATTCCTGCTTCGGCCTTATATTTGCCTTTGGATGTTCACACTGGCAATACTTCCAGAGCATTGGGCCTGCTTCAGATGAAACAAAACAACTGGAAAGCTGTAGCAGAATTAACTGCAAGACTTAGACTATTTGACGCTAACGACCCTGTGAAATACGATTTCGCTCTGTTCGGCCTTGGTGTTTATGATAAATTATAACAATAACATTTGACAAACTTGAAGAACTTGAAAAACTAAAGCGTTTTTTGCACAATTTTTGCAGTAATTCTTTCCTGTTAATCAAAAATTAGGTTCTACTAAAATTTATAGTCATGGCTAAAATTAAAATTTCTACGCTTAGGTTTCGTTCAGCTACATTGAAGTTTATATTATGGTTTCTTGGAATGGCAGGATTTAGTTTCTTGATTTCTTGTGCCAAATATGGGGCACCTGTGGCTGAATATGGGGTTCCTTATCCAGACAACAACATTAATTTTCATGGCAAAGTATTATCCTCCGATTCTTTAAAACCCATCCCTGGTATAGATGTTAAGATTTATAGCGAATGGGAAGATACAGTTAGAGATAATACCAATACTACAGGAGATTATACGGTAAATAAACCGTCTTATGAAAATCAGAAAGTGATGTTGGTTTTCACAGATAAGGATAGTACCCTGCATGGTAAATTTTTCAATAAAACGGTGGAAGTGGATGTCAACTTCCGTGATGCCAACAATCAGGAACATCAGACAGATATCACTTTGGATCGCAAACCTTAATCTGTGAAAATCAGGAGAATCATTTTAAAAATCAAATCACGCTTCTACTATTATACTTTGGTATTGATAGGCTCAACAAGTGTTTGGCTGTTTGTGAGATGCAGCAGTCCAAACGATTCAGTGAACATGCAACATAAAAATGATTCTCTGGCAAAGGCAAAGCATCAGCAGGATTCTATTGCTTCATCTGATTCAACCATCAAAGTGCGTAAAGAACAGACCCGTTTGGATTCAATAAACAAGGCCGATTCTTTGGCAAAAGCAAAGAAACATGCGAATCCTTACAAACCCCGGCATGTTATTACCAAATATGGCATTCCCATGACAGAGCCAATTGTTGATTACGGTGTGCCCACTAATTTTGTTAAGCCCAATTAAACCTTTCAGTTAACGAATAGTCTAATTGCTGTTTTTACGAAAACTCTTTTACATAATCAATAAAATCAGCAAAAACTTAACCATTATCAAGCCTTGAAAAATCATACTCCAGGATTCAGAAAACGAATCGCACTCAATGTTTTTAGTAAATATATTAATGTGCAATCGCAACTTCACGAACTTTCTTATTTGTTTTGGGAGTGTACTTTGCGTTGCAATATTTCCTGCGTGCATTGTGGCAGCGATTGTCATTCCGATTCTCATACAAAAGATATGCCTTATCAGGATTTCCTCAAAGTTACTGCTAGTGTAGCAAAAGTTTATAACCCAAATAAAGTGATGATTGTAATCACAGGTGGCGAACCTTTGATGCGAAAAGATTTGGAAGAATGTGGCAAGGAACTTTATAAACAAGGTTTTCCATGGGGCTTCGTCACCAATGGTTATGCTATGACTGCCGAACGTTTTCAAAACCTGCTCAACAGTGGGTTGCGTTCTATGACCATCAGTCTGGATGGTTTGGAAGACAGTCATAACTGGATGCGAGGCAATAAACACAGTTTCGAAAAGGCAGTGAATGCTATCAAACTTGCTGTTAGTGCCGGTGATGATTTTGTATTTGATGTGGTTACCTGTGTTAATCAAAAAAATTTCGATGAGCTTCCTCAAATAAAAGAATTCCTCATCGGGCTGGGTGTAAAAAGATGGCGCATTTTCAGCATTTGCCCTATTGGTCGTGCTAAAGAAAATCCATTATTAAACATCAGCAATGAGCAGTTTCGCAAGGTGCTCGATTTCATTAAAACCAATCGCGAAGAAGGCATCATACAAAGCAGTTTTGGTTGCGAAGGCTTTCTGGGCGATTATGAATCAGAAGTTCGCGATGGATTTTTCTTTTGTCGTGCTGGTGTTCACATAGCTTCAGTATTGGCCGATGGATCCATTTGTGCCTGCCCGAATATCAATAGGAATACCTTTACACAAGGAAATATTTATAAAGACGATTTTATTGAAGTCTGGAACAAAAAATTTCAACCCATGCGCCAACGCAACTGGGCCAAAGTTGGATTATGTACTGATTGCAAAGAATTCAAATGGTGTCGCGGCAATGGAATCCATTTGCGCGATATGGAAAACAACGAAGTGCTAAGATGTCATTTAAAAATGATACAGCAACCATGAGGAAGTTTTGATGACCTAAAATGCCTAAAGTTCAGAGTTGAAAAGCCCACCAATCCATCAATGACGCAAAGTTAATGACCCATTAAATGACGCAAAGCCAATGACCCTTAATGACTAAAATATTATTCAGGTTTATTAACCAAATCGTTCTCAAAAGCAGCTTTGTCAAAAGTAAACCTGCCTCCAAAATATTCCATCACCTGTTGAATATCAATATATGCATTTCCTAAACAAGTAGAAGCTCCCGGTGAAGGGGTGATATTGAAAATGATATTACGTCCGGTAAGTTTTGCTTCACCCATTTCCAGTTTTTTAGTATCGTTGTTCACAATTTGGGGACGGGTTCCGCCAACGTGTTTGGCATATTTTATTTCCGACAGTTTTATACTTGGAACAATTTTCCTGATTTCTTTCAAAAATAATCTCTTGCCAATCAATGGAAGGTCGTAAAGGAAGTTCTTTAAAAGATAGGTCAAAATAGTCCAGTCGGAAGCAATTTTAAACAAGGTAAGAATTGCTTTTGGTGTAAAACCAAATACCTTCAGATACTCAATATAAGTAGGATAATTATAACGTTCCAACAAATAAATAGTTTTTGCTGTTGGACCAAAGCGTGTTACATTGGCATTATAAACTTCAGGGTCGCCATGAATAGCAGCAAAAGGTAGTTTTTCCTGTTGCATGGTATATACTTTTCCGTTCAACACTTTAGGTGCAGTATAAAAACTTCCCGCCATAGAAAGTATCGCAAAATGTTTTCCATATCCCAGAGATTTTGCATACACAATGCTATGTCCTCCAGCACAAATCAGCACAACTTCTGCCTCCAACACACCTTTGGTTGTGTTAAGTTCGTATTTTGTTTTTAAGTCCTTAATTGAATTGAGTTTCGTTTCATTATAAACTTCAATTTCCGGATTAAACACTTTCGCATTATTAAGAAAATTATTGCTTAAAGCACCGAAATCAACTGTATATCCATCAGGGGTTACTAAAGCCAGCAATTCTTCATTAGCGTCACGTCCTTCCAGAACACGAGGTTCCATTTTGCCAATTTCTTCCTTGTTTATCTTTTTTAATTTAGGAAACAATTTACTGAAAGAATCATAGCGGGCATCCAAATTCTCAACTTGTTTATGTCCGACAGCCATAACCATTTTGTTATACTTGCTGAAAAGTTGCAATTCAGGTTTAGCTATTTTTTCTGCTTCTAAATAATGCTTTACCATATCCGCACTACGTTTTACAGTAGTAGCCTTCGCCAATGTATAATTGGTTTCGATATCACCGAAATGCAGCGTTTGACTATTCATTAAGTGTGAAGAATTTACTGAACCAAATTCTTTATACTTTTCTAAGATGCAAATCTTTTTCAGGTTAGTATATTTGCTGAGTGCATAAAGCATTGCAGTGCCGCTAACACCGCCTCCAACAATAATTAAATCGAATTTTTTATTTTCTGCCATAAACTTTGTGTGAAAGATATTTAAGCGCAAAATTACTCAATCTGCAAATAATAAATACATGAAAAATAAATGTCAGTGTATTTTTGAAAAATGTCATTTAAAAACCTGAAAATACATTGAACCGGGAAGGAATTTTGAAAGGAATTTAGGAGTGGTTTTAAGGTTGATTTTTAATTATCAACTCATCAATTCTACCATCTTTCACTCCGGAATACTATCTAATCAACCAAAAGAATAACTTAATCAGTCTATTTTACCTATGCCTGATAATTTAACTTGAATCAACCTCAAATCCATTCGAATCAATCTCAAAACCTTTCGAATCTACCTCAAATCCATTGGAATCGACCTTGAGACCATTAGAATCGACCACAAGATGGGTCTAATCGACTTCAAATCGGCCATAGTGGCAGATGAGCCTTTAAGAATCGAAATGAAGATCATTAAAATTCTAAACAAATCAATCCGAATCAATTCAACGACAACCCGAATTAAGCCAAAATCGGCAATTGTGTCACAAAAGACAACCCGAATCAAACCAACGCCTATTCAAACATACTTCAATCAACCCCAAACATACCTCAAGTTTTTCCGAATACCTCTTCGCCCTTTCCGAATCAATATCAAGCAATTCCAAACAAATCGTGAGCGCCTCCAAATCGACCTTGAGACGCTCCAAATCGACATCGAGCGACTCCGAATTGACTCTAAGACGCTCCAAATCGAACCATGATTTTTCAGAAATCAACCTCAAAAATCCCCAAATCGACCTCGAGACACCCCGAATCGACCATGAGCAAGCCCAAACCGATATTCATTCTTTACAAATGAACATGCCAAACACCTAACGTTTCCACAATCTCCATGCCCCAAAACTACTGCCGCAACTTCCATAACAGACCAAGCCCCAATTATCCAAAATTCCATATTATTATTCCATATTCCCTTTCCCCTATTCCCTGTTTTATGATTACTTTTGCTGCCACGAAATTGTTTTTACATTTAGAATTATGAAAGTTATTGTATTAGGCGCCGGGCTCGTAGGCGCACCTATGGCTATTGATTTGGCAAAAGATGGCGAATTTGAAGTAAGTGTTGCCGATAAAAGCAACAAATCCTTTGATAGATTGAAACCCTATAATATCAAAACCCTTCAGGAAGATTTGTCCGATGTTGACCGTGTAAAAGCGCTTGTTAGCGAATATGATATGGTCATCAATGCGGTTCCCGGGTTTATGGGATTCAAAACCCTGAAGGCAATTATAGAAGCAAAAAAGAACGTGATAGATATTGCATTTTTCCCTGAAGATCCTTTCGAACTCAGCGAACTGGCGCTCAAAAATGATGTGATTGCCATTATGGATTGCGGCGTTGCCCCCGGAATGATGCACATTCTCACAGGTTATGTGGATCATCTGCTGGATGAAACCGAAACTTCCCTAACCTATGTAGGTGGTTTGCCCGAAATCAGAGAATATCCTTACGAATATAAGGCGGTTTTTTCGCCCATTGATGTGGTGGAAGAATACACCCGTCCGGCACGATATATAGAGAACCATAAAGAAGTTACCCGCGAAGCCCTTTCGGATACCGAACTATTGAATTTTGAAGGGATAGGCACCCTGGAATCATTTAATAGCGATGGCATTCGCTCCTTAGGCAAGACCATAAAGGCAGCGAACATAAAAGAGAAAACCCTCAGATATCCTGGTCATGTAGCCTTGGTAAAAGTGCTCAGAGAAACAGGATTTTTTAGTCAGCAAGAGATTGAAGTGAACGGTTGTATGATAAAACCTATGGATATGACCGCCAAACTACTATTCCCGATTTGGGAACTCAAGCCCGGCGAGCGAGACCTGACGATAATGAAAGTGATTGTGGAAGGCAGGAAAGGCAAACAGCGACTAAGATACACTTACGATTTGCTCGACCGCTATGATGATGAAACCCAAACGCACTCTATGGCACGCACTACGGGTTATACCGCTACAGTGGCCCTGCGTATGGTGGCCAATGGATTGTATCAACAAAAAGGCTTGTCGGTTCCGGAATACATAGGGAAATATCCCGATTGTGTTGAATATATGCTTAGTGAACTGGCACAAAGGGGAGTGAATTATATAGAGACAATTGAAGAAATTGGTGTCTAATCGCGTATTTAGCTGGGGAAACGAGAGAAGATTTCATACTTTTTCGGCCTATTGTATCGATAGGTTTGGAAGTCGCCTGCAAAAGCTGAGTGTGAATGCCGGTTTCACTTGTCCGAACCGCGATAGATCGGAAGAGCACACG
>CAYYQJ010000177.1:0-6236 GCA_964473775.1 uncultured Bacteroidales bacterium
TCTGTCCTTAACACCCTTATCTGGTGCAATATAGTTCAATTCAAATTTTAATTTTGATTTTCCAGTAGGCACAGAGATGTTGGATTCCAAATGTTTGATTTTTGTTCCAGTGTTGTGTGCGACAATGAATTTCCGCTCTTTTATGAACAGGCTTAAACCATCAAATTCAGAACCTGTAGCAAAGAGGACCCCTTGATCGGTCGATGAAAGATCAACATCTGCAGTAATCGTAAATGGATCTCCCTGAAACTGTGGGCCGCTATATGTCAGTAACTGATCGATGCCAGGATACAAAACAATTTTTTTATCCAACCCATACGGACTTCGCGCCCTGCCACCTGCATTATGTCCCAAAGCATTGTCGATTAATGGATATACATTGTATTTTTTTGCTTCCCCATCAAAAACTCCCTGCAATTCTTTTACCTTTTCGGGATATTTTGCTGCAAGATCGATACGTTCGTTGAAATCTTCCTTCAGGTTATAAAGCTCCCAAACATCCTTTGCAAAATCATCGCCCGGTTTATGAAATACCGAAGCTTTCCAATCGTCTTTCACAATCGCCCTTTTTCCAAAAAGCTCATAATATTGCACGGTATGCCTGTTTGCCGCATTTGCATCGAATATGGAATATGCAAGACTTGTACCTTCAATCGGTTGTTGTTTATAACCTTTGATTACTTCTGGTATTTTTGCTCCTGTTAATTCATAAATAGTTGGAGCAATATCAATTACATGTCCATATTGATTGCGAATCCCACCTTTTTCTTTTATCCCATTAGGATAATAGGCAATAAGCGGTTGATGCGTTCCACCTTCACTGTTTGGGTCTGCTTTCCACAACCGGAATGGAGTATTCGTTGCTTGCGTCCAACCAGATGGAGCATCTTCGAATGACTGTTCGGTGCCCATTTTATCGATGTTCTTATAGAGTTCAGCCACTTGTTTGTCTTCATCCAAACCACTGATATATCCGTTTAAAGTACCATTTCTTGGACTATGGCTTGAGCCGTTGTCACCGATGCTTACAAGGATTAAAGTATTGTCCGATTGGCCTATTTCTTTCAAATAGTTGACTATTCGGCCAAATTCGTAATCGGCATGGGTCAAGAAACCTGCATATACTTCCATAAATCGGGCATATACTTTTTTCTGTTCAGGTGTTAAACTGTCCCACGCTTTTACCGTCGGGTCACGATCGGGCAAAATGGCATCTTTCGGAATAACCCCCAGCTTTTTCTGCCTGGCAAACACTTCTTCGCGATACCAGTCCCAGCCTTTATCAAACTTGCCTTTGTACAAGTCGCTCCATTTTTTTTCTACCTGATGTGGCGAATGGATTGCCCCAGTTGCAAAATAGAGGAAAAACGGTTTCTCTGGCGAAATTGATTTTTGGTTTGAAATATAACTGATGGCCTTATCTGCCAACAATGTGGTCAGATGTTTTGTATTAGGCTCTATATCAATTACTTTCGTGTCTTCGTATAAATTGGGATGAAATTGGTCGGTATGTCCTAACTGATAGCCATAAAAATGGTCGAAACCTCTGCCCACTGCCCACCTGTCAAAAGGCCCGTTGGCCGTTATTTCATTGAGAGGGGCAACATGGTACTTGCCCACGGCAAAGGTGTTGTAATTGTTCTCGTGTAAAACTTCAGCTATTGTAGCCTTATCGCCTGGCATAATGGCATCGTATCCCGGGAAACCTACCGAACTGTAATTTAATGTTCCCATGTGTACAGAATGGTGGTTCCTACCAGTTAATAGTGCTGCCCTGGTAGGAGAACACACACCTGTGGAGTGAAAATTTGTAAATCGGAGCCCGTTATTGGCAAGGCTATCCAATACGGGAGTCTGCATCAAGCCACCAAACGCACTTGAGGTACCATATCCCGCATCGTCAATCAGGAATACCACAACATTGGGCGCACCAGCCGGAGCTTTTTTCCTTTCAGGCCAATACTCCTGAGATTCGGCAAGCGTATTGGCAATCTTGCCTTTAAACCCTGTAATCTGACCGGAGTCTTGTTTGGGTTGGTTTACACAACCTCCAAAAACTAAGGACAAAGCCAATAAGCTTAAGGTTCCTTCTTTCATGTAATTTGTTTCCATTTTCATTTTTTTTTGAGTATTTTAAATCAAAGTCTCAATCAATTTTTTATTCAGTGTAAAGCCAAAACCGGGATCGTCATTTACGACAATATTGCCGTTTACAAATTGTTCAGGTGGGTTAAGCAATTGGGCTCGCCACGGGACTTCGCCATAAGCAAATTCGAGAATGGCAAAATTGGGGATATTAGCGCACAAGTGTGCCGAAACAGCTGTTGAAACTGGTCCACTCGGGTTATGAGGTGCAACACGCACCTGGCCCGAAGCATCAGCAATGGCCGCAATGTTTTTCAACTCCTGTAAGCCTCCGCAATGTTTTACATCAGGCATAATAATATGAAGTGCATTTGATTGAAGCAAAGGGGCAAACCCTTTGATCCCAAAAATGGCCTCGCCTCCTGCCAGATTTTGCTTGATATTGTCCTTTATATCTTTTGTCTCCTGAACAAATCTTTCAGGATCTATGGGTTCTTCAAACCAGTAAAGATTATAAGTTTCAAGCCGTTTAGCTATTTCAATGGCTAAATCGCGGTTTAAATGACTATGAACATCAATAAGCAAATCTATTTCATTACCAATAGTTTGACGAATTGATTGAATACAATTTACGGCATAATCAATATCGGCTTTCAACCTTGTGTGCGAAGAAGGTAATGGAGCCATTTCGTCGAACGGAGCAAGTTTAACAGCTTTGAACCCATTTTTCAGGGCTTCTTCGGCATTGCGCTGGAAGTTAGCTACCGATCTGTGGCCGCTATTTTCCTTATCGTTGTTGGCACGGTTTATATTGGCATATACTTTAACCGTGTTTCTAAGTTTACCGCCCAGTAATTCATAAACCGGTAATCCCAACGCCTTGCCTTTTAAATCCCAAAGTGCCTGTTCAATGCCACTAAATGCGGTGCCAGAAATTTTGCCTTGTAAAGCTCTGTTCCACCCACGTTGCCTGAATTGCTCAATGTTAAACGGCGATTCGCCTTTGATAAGTTCAAAGAAATATGCAATTTCGGTTTGCAGTGCTTTGTTCCCTTCATCAGCAAGACTTCCGTAATTTCCAAATGCATGTGAAGCTTCCCCAAATCCGGATAACCCTTTATTGGTAATCAGTTCAATAAAATACCAGTTCCCACGTTGGTTAACTTTTACTACATAAACCTTAATATCAGTCACCATCAGCTTATTTCTGGGAACCGGTTCAGGATGGGAATCAGGAAAAACATTCATCGCTGATGGAACAATCGGCAAAACAGCCCCTAAGCCGGCAATTTTAAAAAACGTTCGGCGGGAAGAAATATAATGTATTGCCATCGAAATAACTAACATTGAGGTTGTTTTGAGCATTTGTAGCAATGATTATGATCAGAAACGTTGTAAGGATTATGGATTTTTTTTTCATAGTTTTTACTGTTATTTTTTATTGAAAAAAGTAGCTAAGAATCATCACCGGTTAAGGATCTTAGCTACTTTATTTTAAATTTACATATTGTTTATTTGTAAATTACAGCATTTTTAATTCACGTCCTGTTCAATCACAATCCCAGTTACTTTTCCTTTAAAAGCAAATGGCCATGGATATGATTTTGTTACCGGTGAGTTTGAGTCTTTTCCAACACTCACGCCTTCGCCGGAGAATGCTGAAAGGTATTTTCCTCGGGCCGTGATAGCTGCCTCAGCTACTTTTTGTTCATTAAGAGTTAATATAACTGTTTTGTTATCAGGATATTCAATCTTGATAATATTTTTACCAACTTGCACTGCTTTGTCGGAAATCAAGTATTTTTCCTTCAAGCCGTCATTGAGTACATATTGAAGTTTGCCATCTTTAATGAAAAGGCTTGAACCGCCAAGCAAACCGCCATCAGCAAAGATAACTCCATCATCTTTTGTAGTTTTTGTTTCAATATTGGCAGTGATGGTTACGGCTCCTTTTCCAATTTTTACCTCAATCTTCTGGTCGGTTCCTTCCAAAATCACAGTTTTTGGTTTGATCACCGGAGCTGCCAATCCCTCCGAATAGCTGTGCAACGGATAAACATTGTTTTTCTTTGCCTCGCTATCGAACAGATCCTGAAGTTCTTTCAATTTTTCAGGGTATTTAGCTGCAACATCATTTATTTCGTTCCAATCTTCGTTCAGATTGTATAGTTCCCATTTATCCTGACTGAACGGACGCGGACTAAAGTTTATATCGGTCCCTCCAGCCTCGCCGAAGATATTACGTGGGTGATAAACACTTGCTTTCCAACCTTCTTTGTAGATAGAACGTCCTCCATGAAGTTCGTAGTATTGAACCGATTTACGCGTTGGCGCTTTAGCATCGTTTATCGCATAAGCAAAGCTGGTTCCCTGAATTGGCATTTGAGGATAACCGTTTATAATCTCAGGAACATTCAATCCAAGCAACTCAACCGTTGTTGGCAACACATCCGATACATGGCTGTATTGGGTACGGATTCCCCCTTTTTCTTTAATCCCGTTTGGCCAATGAACAATCAACGGATTGTGCGTTCCACCTTCACTGTTGGCATCGCTTTTCCAATAACGGAAAGGCGTGTTACAAGCCTGTGACCAACCAAGTGGGTAATTTGGATTTGATCTTTCAGTACCAATATTATCGTTTTGGCTCAAAAGAAAGTCGATGTCCCCGCCTAATGATTTTTCTGATTGTCCAAGACCAACAGTTCCAGTATAAGTACCTTCTTTGCTACCGCCATTATCACCAATAATAAGGAAAATTGCCGTATTGTCGTACAAATTATTTTGCTTCAAATAATCAATAACACGACCAATTTCATGATCGGTGTAGGAAAGGTAACCAGCATAGTTCTCCATAAAACGTGCGAAAACTTTCTTCTCATTGACTGATAGGCTGTCCCAAGCTTTTACACCTGCTTGGCGTGGAGGAAGTACCGTTCCCTTTTGCAAGAATCCGCGCGCTGTTTGACGGTTGAAAACTTCCTGACGATAAGCATCCCACCCTTTATCAAATTTGCCTTTGTATTTATCGCTCCATTCTTTCCCAACATGGTGAGGGGCATGAGTTGCTCCTGTTGCATAATACACGAAGAAAGGTTTTTCGGTATCTGTCGATTTTTGATTTGCGATATACGAAATTGCTTTATCTGCCAACAATTCGTTCAAATGTTTTGTATTTGGTTCAATATCAACTTCGTTAATACCATCTATCAACTGCGGATGCCACTGGTCGGTAGAACCGCCATAGAAACCATAAAAATGATCGAATCCGCGACCGGTTGGCCAACGGTTAAATGGCCCGTTGAGGCTTTGTTGCTGAGGTTGAATACCGTGCCATTTTCCTAACGCAAAGGTATTATAGCCATTTTCGCGGAAAATTTCGGCAATAGTTCCGGCTTCAAGTGGAATTTCGCCTGTGTAACCCGGGGCGCCAATTTGCAATTCGGCATGATGGCCCATAGCCACTTTGTGATGGTTGCGACCTGTAAGCAGGGATGCACGCGTTGGGCTCGAAATACCTGTTGTATGGAAATTGGTAAAGCGCAATCCATCATTTGCCAACGCTTCGAAGTTGGGTGTTTCAACCAATCCTCCAAACGCAGAAGCTGCCCCAAAACCCACATCATCGAGCAAAATCCAAACCACGTTGGGTGCACCTTTGGGCGCTTTTGCTTTTTCAGGCCAAGATTGAGTCGATTCATCCAATGTCCTTCCAATCTTTCCTTTAAAAGACTGTATTGGTTCGTGTTGTGCAACAGCTTGTTGTGTAGCCACGCCACTCAAAAGGAAGGCTGAAGCCAGCAACTTTATATTGTTCTTTGATTTCATAAATATTTATTTTTAAATAGTTGAATAAAATGTCTTTGATATTATTCCATCATTTCTATTTATCCCACCCAGTGTTTTGGGTCAATTTTGGATTGCGATCGATTTCTGTTTGTGGAATTGGATACAAGTAGTGTTTTGCCGCAACATTTGTTTTTCCAACTAAATTCAATGCTTTGAGCAATATTCCTTTCCCAAGTGGACCAACACCTGTTGTTTCGGTGCCAGTTTCACGAATTAGATCAAAATACCGTTGGTATTCCCCTACAAGCTCCAATCGTCTTTCCAAGTAAACAGAGTCACGGAACTGATCCTGAGTCAAACCA
>CAYYQJ010000178.1:0-6209 GCA_964473775.1 uncultured Bacteroidales bacterium
CTCGTGACGATTTGGCTGACGGAGGAGCGAAAATTTGGCATGATACCATAATTAATATACGTGCAAAAAATCCTGACACGGGTATAGAAGTTTTGATTCCGGATTTTGATGGAAACCGTGATGCTTTATTATATGTTATTGCGGCAAAACCTGATATTATTTCACACAATCTGGAAACGGTTGAACGCCTTACTGCTGAAATAAGAGGGAAAGCAAGCTATCAAAGAAGTCTGGAAGTATTAAAAACGATTGGTGAGGAAGGCATTACGTCGAAATCGGGTTTGATGTTGGGACTTGGAGAAACGATGGAAGAAATAGAAAAAACAATGGATGATATGATAAAGGTGGGTTGTAAAATAATTACTATTGGACAGTATCTACAACCGACACGAAATAATCATACCGTGTTGAAATATTATACGCCTGAAGAATTTGAAGAAATACGTGAACTGGCATTAAGTAAAAAGTTTAGTCATGTAGAGTGCGGGCCATTGGTGAGGTCGTCGTATCATGCGGCAAAACACATAAAACCGACCGTTAACTGATTTTTTGCTACCGATAACTGATTTGTAAAACCATTATGAAAAATTATGTATTATCTTTGAATTCGCTATTATAATGCCACCGGGTATTTTTTTTCGAACTGTGTTGCACTTTTTGAAAAAAGGCGTATCTTGTGGCGATTTTTGAAAGCATAAAAACAATACAATTTTATTAGTTTAATTATTAATAATCAATTAAGTAAAAAAATGAAAAATAAAAAATTACTATTAAGTATTATTGGATTAGGTGTAATTATCACCGTTGTGATGTCGACAGTGATGTTGAAAAACACAGAAAGAAAGTATAATCCAAGAAAATCCCAGTTTTACCAGGAAATAGATGGCGCGGTAAAATGGCTGGCTTCTATCAGGAACAATCAAATTACAGGAGAGCTCAATCCTGTTGATGTTTTAAATGCCCGTAAAGAAATTTCTCTATTATTAAACACAAAAGTAATTGATCTCCAATGGACAGAGTTAGGTCCTAACAATGTTGGAGGCAGAACCCGTGCGATATTAGTAGATCGTAGTAATAGCAATCTTCTGTATGCCGGTGGTGTAAGTGGGGGATTATTTAGGTCAACTACAGGAGGTACTTCTTGGGAAGCTTTGCTTGGAATGCCGGATGTGAATATTGCATGTATTGCTCAAAACCCCATCAATGGAAACCTATACGTTGGAACCGGCGAATCTTTTGCAAACGTTGGTTATGCAGGTGGTACTCCGGGGTTTTTAGGAACAGGATTGTATGAGTCAACAGATGGTGGCATCACCTGGAATATTTTCCATAATGCCAAACCAAGCAGTACTAATGTAACCAATATTGATTGGGCATTTGTAAACCGTATTGCAGTAGATCCTTCAAACGGAAGAGTATATGCAGCAACAAACCGTGGTTTAAGATATTGGGATGATGGTAGCAGTACCTGGGTGAACCCTGTTTATTTATCAAATGGAACCACACTGAACTTAGCAAACACAAATTGTGTTGTAGTTGGTTCTGACAGAACAGTTGTTATTGCCATCGGAAATAAAGTTTTTATTTCTCCAGGCGGAAGTGGCAACGGCGATCCTCATACATTTGTTGAAAAAACACCTGCAGCAGGTATGAGCAGAACAGAATTGGCAATTGCTCCTTCAAATCCTGATTATATTTATGCTTGTGTATCAAAATCAACAGGTGCTTTACATGGCGTTTATCGTTCAACCGATAAAGGTACCACATGGACTGTAATTGGTCCCGGGGGCTCCACAGCTTTCAATCTGTTTGGAACAAACAATCAAGGTGGTTATGACAATTGTATTGCTGTAAGTCCTGCAAATCCTGATAAAATCTTTGTTGGAGGATTGGTAATTTGGGAATGGCATTTAGGAAGTAGTTTTATTCAGGTTACATCAGGTTCAGGCGAAATTGACTCACATGTTGACATGCATGCTATAGTTTTTGATCAGAATCAACCTGCTACATTATATTTAGGTTCTGATGGTGGGGTTGCAAAATCGAACAATAATGGCTTATCATTCTTAACAATAAATAAGAATTACAGCATCACTCAGTTCTATGGTCTTGCTATTAATGGTACTACCGGAGTAATGGGCGGTACACAGGATAACAGCAATCCTTATGTAAGTGGTGTTGGAATTACAGATTTTGAAAAAAAGAAAGCCTCTGTTCTTTTTCTTGGTGATGGTGGCTGGGCCGCATTTTCATTCATTAATCCGGATGCATTCTTCGGAACTATGCAATATGCCGGAGCATGGAGATCACCAGATAGAGGAGCAACATATAACTCTGCAACTGATAAAAAATTCTTCAGCAGTACTATGCTTAACAATCCTGCGGAAACTGCAGGTAGCCCCGCTGGCTCCGACGGAACTTATGCCCCATTTGTTACCCCATTATTACATTGGGAAAGTTTTAATGATTTACACAGTCCATATTATGTATCTTACGTTGATACAATTGATCATACCGTGGGACAAACAATAACTGTTCTAAGTCATAACAATCGCTATCCATTCCAATATGTAATCACACCAAGCGATGGGAACCTCCCTGCAGGAAATACTTTAATGATTAAAGATATCATTACTTCCAAGTTTTTTGTTGGCTTAAATAATGGTATCTGGATGACATTCGGAGCTCTGCAATTCCAAATAACTCCTCAATGGTTTCATATTTCCAGTTTATCAGAACCTCATACCATGGCTATTTCGAAAGATGGCAATTACATGTTTGTTGGAACAATAAGCGGAGGATTATATCGTATTTCAAATCTATTGGCAATTACCGATTCAGTAAGCGCCTGGTATAACAGTCCTTATTCTGTAGTTGAAACCACTTTGATTCATAATTTTGGCCAGGCAGTAACCAATGTTGCTATTGATCCAAACAATCCTGCACGCGTTTTAGCTACGCTGGGTAATTATGGCAATGTTGACTTCATATATTATAGTGCCAATGCACTTGATGCTTCTCCTACTTTTGTTTCAAAACAAGGAACAACTGCTAATAGCAAATTACCTGCAATGCCTGTTTATAGCGCTATGTTTGAAATGAGTCATCCCAATATGGTTTTAGTAGGTACTGATTATGGTATTTTTGCAACTGAGGATATCACAAAATCAGCTCCTCAAATTGTTTGGACTGAAGAAAATACTGGCATGGCCCGCGTTCCTGTTTTCCAAATCCAACAACAGATTTATAATTATCCCGGAGTTAGTAACTTGGGTGAAATTGTTTTAGGCACACATGGTAAAGGCTTCTATGGAAATTTCCTATATGTTGGAATAAACGATAACGAAAATGCAAAAGCATCGAACTCGAATAATATTATGGTATATCCTAACCCTGTTACTGATGTTGTAAATATTGGCTATGCTTTGACTCAAAAATCAAGTGTTACTATTAAAATATTTGACTTAAATGGCAGACTGGTTAAGATGGTAAACATTATGGATAAACAACATGGTTATTACACCGAAGCCATCAACTGTACTGACCTCAGAAAAGGAACCTATATTGTACAACTTATAGAAGGTAATACTAGCAAAACTGCTAAATTTATTGTTACCAAATAATTTTTAGATAAGAGCCCTGCTCATTAGGGCGGGGTTCTTATTGATTCTTTTAAAAACTAATTTAAATAAAACATCATGAAAAAAGTATTATCTACAATTATTTTTATTTCTTTAGCCTGTGTCGGATTTGCGCTAACCACCATGTTTCCTCCAACATTAGTAGCACCAATTAATAGTGTTACCAATCAGATGCCGAATACTTTTATGAACTGGAATGCTGTTCCGGGAGCTTTTTCTTATAAGGTTCAGATATGTGCAGATAGCAATTTTATAGTTTCTCCAAAAAATTATTCAACCACTCTTACTGCTTTAACCACCTCTAATCTGCATTTCGATACAAAATATTTCTGGAGAGTTAAAGCTATCGGAGTTAACGATTCATCAGCTTGGTCAACCTTAGGCAAGTTTTTCTCTATTCCAACGGTTACCATCACAAAACCTGATAATGGCTCAACAAATCGCAATGTAAGTGCCTATTTCAAATGGAATGTCATTTCAGGACTCACTCATTATGAATATCAATTGGACTCTTCAAACACTTTTTCCAGTCCCTTATTAGTTACAGGTATCATTTCGCCATTAAAATCGGATGCAATGTCGAAACAACTGGCTTTTGGAACTCATTATTTTTTAAGAATGAGAGCAGCACATGCTGATGATACTTCTGCATGGTCGGCACTAACTGACTTTACTACGCTGGCAGACCTTGCAAATTTAACCCCTGCTGATAATGAAACCACTAGATATACACCTATCACCACTTTAGAATGGAATTGGGTTGGTGCTTCTTATTACGATTATTCGATATCTGTCGATACATCTTTTACTTCTCCTATGCTTCTCAGTTGTGATACCTCAAAAATGGTGAAATTAGCTCTCGACACCATCATCAGAGCAAATACCGAAACTTTGCTTTTCGGACAAAAATACTATTGGAAAGTTCGTGCAAGAAACATTTGGGGAACATCTAACTGGAGTCATTTTACTTCATTTACAACCCTATATAATTTTGGTTTATTTACACCTGCCAATAATTCATTTAATGTTCCTCTGGCAGCCACTTTTACATGGGATTCTATAAAAAATGTGGATTACTTCATTTTAGAAGTTGCAGATAATTTCCCTTTTACGGGTGCAAAATCATTTGTGATTCCTTCTAATATGTACACCTATACATTAGGAACTGCCGATCATTTACTTTACGATAAAGATTATTGGTGGCGTATGAGAACTAGTACAGGAGTTGATACAAGCTATTGGTCGAATACCTACAAATTTCGTAGTGCTTTTGGTGTTGGTATAGAAACAACTTCAGGCATCGATAATAACTCGGTTGCTATTTATCCCAATCCATCTTTCAATGGGAAAGTGAATCTTCAGATAACTTCTTCAAATAATCAGGAGGTGAAACTTTCTTTAATCAATATGGTTGGTCAGGAAGTTTACAAACAGCAACTTGATGTTACTGTTGGAAGCAATTCGTTTTCACTCGATTTAAACAATAACGACAACGGAATCTATTTCCTGAAAATTTATAACAACGATAATACACTTACCAGAAAAATTATTCTGAACAAGTAGCCGATTATTTACTACATTTGAAGAGCAGTTACACTAAGTAGCTGCTCTTTTTTTATGAATTTACTCTTACGTATTCTATTAATAACCGCTGTAATAATCATTTCCGATTATTATTTTTTTCGATTACTGAAACAAAACTTCTTCTCATCTAAGAAAAACATAAGGATTTTAAAAATTGCCTGCATCATTTTTTCTGTTTGTTTCTTATTGTTCGAAATGGGAATTTATGCGGTGTTTGGCTATCCCGAGGACAATTTTATTAAATACCGCCAATTGTTTCTGGTGTTGGATGCCTTTGTTTTGGTTTATTTGCCCAAATCTTTTTCAGGGGCGCTGCTCATCATTTATGATATTGTCCGCTTTTTGTTTTACTCAATTTTCAGGCGGGGCACACAAAAATCATCACCAAATAAATTGATTTACAGAATAGGCTTTTTGCTTTATTTTCTGATTCTTGGCATCACCATTTACGGTTTTGTTTATACAAAAACCGATATTGCGGTTCGTAAGATTGATATCAAATCCAGTCGCTTGCCTAGGGCTTTTGATAGGTTTACTTTGATACAGATTTCTGATTTGCATCTGGGAAGTTATACCGATACCCAAACTTTCGGAAAAGCAGTAAACCTCATCAACGATTTAAAACCCGATATGCTGGTGATGACAGGCGATATCATCAATGTAAGTTATAAAGAAGCTGAGCCTTTTATCAGTTTTTTTAATAAAATAAATCCGCCTTATGGCAAATACAGTATTTTGGGAAATCACGATATTGGCGATTATTTTTCTATAAAACACCCCGCCAATCAGGAGTGGCTTACCCAACAACTGATAGCAACCGAAAAGCAAATGGGTTTCCGCTTGCTGGTGGATTCATCTTGTTATATCAAAAAAGGCAAGGATTCTATTGCCATCCTGGGTATCAACAATTGCGGCACTTATCCTTTTTTGCATTCGGGAAATCTGGATAAAGCCATGAGGATGACAAAAAACTCTGATTTCAGG
>CAYYQJ010000179.1:0-6206 GCA_964473775.1 uncultured Bacteroidales bacterium
TAGCTTCAGGTGACTGGAGTTCAGACGTGTGCTCTTCCGATCTGTTTACGTTCAATAATTGCGATACGGGTTTCCAGATCGGGTAGTTGCAGATCGGCAGCGAGGCCCCATTTGAAACGAGAAAGGAGTCGTTGCTCGATGCCTTTGATGTCAACAGGTGCTTTGTCGGTGGTAATTACAATCTGACTTCCGCGTTGATGGAGGTGATTGAAGATATGGAAAAATGCGTTTTGAGTGGCTTCTTTGCCAGATAAAAACTGGATGTCGTCGATGAGCAGCACATCAATCATCTGATAGAAGTGCATGAAATCGTTGGTGCTATTGTTTCGAACCGAATCGATAAACTGACCTACGAATTGATCGCATTGCACATAGAGAACAATTTTTTCGGGGAATTTGTTTTTGATTTCAATTCCGATGGCATGTGAAAGATGGGTTTTGCCCAGGCCGGTGCCACAATATAATAATAAGGGGTTGAAGGCAGTTTTGCCAGGGCTGCTGGCTACAGCAAATCCTGCGGAACGGGCAAGGCGGTTGCAATCGCCTTCGATAAAATTATCGAAAGTATAATATTCGTTGAGCTGAGAAGGTATCTGAATTTTCTTGAGACCCGGAATGATAAAAGGATTAGGGATATCTTTAGAATTACCTTTGTTGATGTCTATTGGCATAGACACTGTAGGGTTTTTTAAAGCTTTGCGATTGGTGGCGGGTGTACGAACAGTTATAGGCGATGAGTTGCCATAACTATTTTCCATAACAATGCTATACTCTAACTGACTTTCGGAGCCTAATTCTTTAACGATGGTTTTTCGGAGCAAATCGATGTAATGCTCTTCGAGCCATTCGTAAAAAAACTGACTGGGTACCTGAATGGTAAGGGTGAAATCTTTTAAACGAATGGGAGTGATAGGCTCAAACCAAGTCTTAAAACTTTGGTAAGGGATATTATCTTTAATAATACCCAAACAACTATTCCAAACTTCAATATGGCTCCTCTTCATTTTATTTTTCCTCGAGATTCTTAGTTCTATTTATTTTAAATATTAGGTTAGAGCTGTCTATCCTAAGTTGTTAATTGATTTTGTATGTTTTGTTTGTAAATACCAAATGGGTACTACAAATATTGTCATAATTATCCACAACTGGAAAGATTTTTTCATTTTTTTTTGTCTTTTTGGGTTGATAAATATCAAAATTGATTAAGTGGTTTGTTTTTAGAGAAGTAAAAATCTACTCTTCCAATTCGGGTACCACCCCATCCAGTTTGGGTAATAATTACGTCTTCGTTGTCTGAATTTTTAAAGACAGTTTGTTTGTCGAGGAAGGTATGAGTATGGCCTCCAATGATTAAATCAATATTTTTTGATTGTTTAGCCAAAACCACATCGCTGACCTGATTGTCTTCGTAAGAAAAACCCAGATGTGAAAGGCATACGACCAAATCGCATTTTTTTGTTTTCTTCAATAAGAAGGCAGTTTGTGCTGCGGTTTGCAAGGGGTCGTTATAAATGGTTTTGCCATAGTTTGCAGGACTTACCATGCCTTTTAGCTCTACTCCTAGCCCGAATACACCTACCTTAATGCCATCGACTGTGTAAATTTTATAGGCCTGAAATTTGTCTTTAAGTATGGTTTCAGAGAAATCGTAATTGGCAGATACAATATCGAATTTGGCGTAAGGCAAGGCAAATTTTATTCCTTCCAATCCACCATCGAATTCGTGGTTTCCGAGTGTCATTGCATTGTATCCCATCAGGCTCATGAGTTCAAATTCGAGTTCGCCATGAAAGAAGTTGAAATAGGGTGTGCCTTGAAAAACATCGCCGGCATCGAAGAGTAAAACATTTTTATCTTCTTTACGAACCTGATTTATATAGGCTGCGCGGCGTGCATAGCCACCCAGATTGGAAAACTTTTTATCGTTTGAAGGAAAAGGTTCGATGCGACTATGTGTATCGTTGGTATAAAGGATGGTGATTTTTTTTGTTTTATCCGCTTTGCTTCCTGAGGGAGCATTGAATGAGGATTCGGAAACACCCAAAAGAAGGATGCCGATGATAACGCTTAATAATATGGTAGGTTTATTTCTCATAATAGATGCGTTTGTCTAAATGTATGGAAATGGTATTCCCGATTTTGGTTTGTTCTTTCAAATAATCGATAATGGCATCGCGTACTTTAAGCCCTAATGGGTATGAAGCAAGTGGGTTGAGGAGAAAGGTCATATCGTCGCCGCCCTGAGCGAGATAGTCGGATGTTATGACAAGATAATTTTTGGTTGCATCGAAAGGCACTCCCTGAATCAAAACTGAGCCTGCAGCGTTTTCTTTTATACTCATGACAATACCGGATTCGGGCATGCCGTTTTTCTGTGCAATATAATTTAAAAGTTTGGTGACATTTGCTCCTGAGATTTCGAGGGCGATGAGTTCGTTTTCGAAGGGCATGAGTTCGTAAACGTTGCGTAATGTGATGGCTCCTTTTGGCAAACTGCTTCTCAGACCACCGTAATTCAACAAACAAATAGGGGCAGACAGGGTATTCAGCCTTTTCAGGTATTCATTACCTTTAATTAGGGACAGGTCGGCAATAAAATCGTTCAGAAGGCCTTCGGGCTGGTCTTTGGACATGGCCACCTCAGAAAAAGCAATAATCTGACTCATTTGAGAGTCGATTTGAAGTTTATAAGGTTTGATGATTTCGACCGTAAGAGAATCAGGTTTAGGCACATTCAGTGAATCCAAGATAATGACTTTTCCAAGCGTTTTGTCATGCTGAACCAGATAATGCGTTTTGCATGCACCTGAAAAAATCAGAATACAAATCAATACAAAAAGCGAATATCTTTTGTTCATTTGGTGTAGTTTTGTTATTTTTTTTTTGGAATGAGATGCCTAAAATACTTGTTTTGAAAAAGCTCTAAAATTATTGCCCTTAAAAAAAGGGGGAAACAAATTACACACTTTTTTTTGGATTAATCAACAGAATTCTGAAGGTTTTTTTTACTTTTATTATAAAAAAACCATAAGCCAAAGAACCCTAACAGAATAAGGAAAATTGATATAATTTCGGCTTGTGTTGATTCTATTCCTAAGAAATTTATTTTGTTGTTTACCCTGATGTGCTCCATAAAGAAACGTTGTATTCCCATAATAATGAGCATGATTGAAAATAATGCTCCATCAATTTTTACTTTTTTGCGGATGAACCATAATGCCAAAAAGAAAATTCCACACAAAATAAAATCGTAGAATGAAGTAGGGTAAACGGGGTATTCCAGTACGTTGCAGTATTTGCCGCTGCATGGGTCTATAGGAATTCCTTCGCCTATCACATTGTGGGGGAATTTAAATGCCCACATCCAGTCGGGGAGCCAAGTTAGCCATGATGGTTTTGGGTTGAGATTTGCAATTCCCCAGCATCCATCGCCAGATATCATGCAACCCAAGCGACCAATACCATAAGCTAACATGAGCGCTGCAGCCGAAGCATCAAATAACTCCACCACGGGAATTTTATTTTTTCGGGCGTACAGGGCTCCTGTTGTTCCTCCAACAATCACCCCTCCATAAAATGTTAGTCCCATAAATGAGAAAATGGAGTTGATAGGATCGTGAATGAGTTCATTAAAGTTTTCGAGGTTGTGAAATATTTTGGCTCCCAGCAAACCTGAAACTGCAGCTACTATCAGTATGTTTCCTGCAAATTGATAAGGATGGATTTCAATATCTTCCCAAACAGGTTTCTCTAAACATGCTTTCTTTTTGGTGAAATAACGATACAATACCATTCCTGTCATCATTAATAGAGCTCCAATAATGCTTCCTTTTGAGGAGAAAATGAAAGTTTGTGGATTGTCGGAAAAAACATTATAGTCCAGCACTATTGCCAGAAGTTTGTATCCTACCAAAAATCCGACTACGCCTACCATTATCAGCTCGCTGATGCTTGCCGGAGCTCCTTTTCTTACTTTTTTGTGAATTACATGGATTTTGCCTTCTTTTTCCATGCGCATCAGTTCTATCTTTATAATGTAGGCACCAATGAGGAAAGAAAGCGCCATGAAAAATCCGTAACTCTGAATGGGCAAACTGAGGTGGGTGCCGAAAATATAATTAATGACATCTGTAATTTGTGGAAACATAGCGATTGATATTTATAGATGTAGTATGATTTTATTGCAGTTCTGCCAGGCAAACGCCCTGTGGGTCGGCTTGTAGAATTTTTATGGTTCTGATGGAGTTTTTAAGGTCTTCGGTGTATTGGGTTTTTACACGGATATAATTGTCGGTAAATCCGCTGATGTAGCCATCCTGAATTTCGGATTCGAACAAAACATCGCAGATTCTGCCAAAGTTTGCCTGATAAAATGCTGATTTCTTTTGTTCTGATAGTCGGTGTAGTTTCATGCTCCGGTGTTTTTTTGCTTCCGAATCAATAGTTGAACCCATTTTGGCGGCTTTGGTGTTTTCCCGTTCGGAGTAAGTGAAAACGTGCATGTAAGCAATATCCAGCTTTTCTAAAAAGCTATAACCTTTTTCGAATTCTTCTTTATCTTCGCCGGGGAAGCCTGTGATAATATCGGTGGCAATGCAGGCATGAGGAATCATGGCACGGATTTGTTTGACTTTTTCGGCAAACAGTTTTGTGTCGTATTTTCGGTTCATCCCTTTCAGTACTTTATCCGAACCTGATTGTAAAGGGATATGAAAATGGGGCATGAAGTTTTTCGCGTTAGCAAACAAAGAGATGATTTCATCGTTTAGCAAATTAGGCTCTATGGAGGATATTCTCAGCCGGCTGATATTTTCAATGTGTTGCAATTTATCCAGAAGTTGAAAGAGGGTTTCTCCGTTTTTACGGCCAAAATCGCCAATGTTAATTCCTGTCAATACTAATTCTTTGCAGGAGTTTTTTGTGGCTTCTATGATTCTTTGAATGGTTTCGTCAACCAATCCGCTGCGGCTGTTGCCACGGGCATAGGGGATGGTGCAATAGGAACAATAGTAATCGCAGCCATCCTGAATTTTGAAGAAGGTGCGGGTGCGACTGCCTGACGACCAGGAGGGAACAAAGGTATTCCTATCGGATTCGGTGGTTTTTTTTCCTGTTGTGATAAACTCCGGCAAAGAAAACTTGTCGGAATTTCCAAGCAAAATTAGGTCGTCACCTTCGCCGGAAAGTTTGGATTTGTTCAGTTCGGGCATGCAACCTATCACTGCAATTTTGGCTTCAGGGTTTCTTTTTTTTGCCTGACGAATGCTGGCAATGCATTTGCGTTCGGCTTGCTGGGTAACTATGCAGGAGTGGATTACATACAAATCGGCCGATTCTTTGAAATCAATGATGGTGTAGCCCGATTCAGTGAACTGACGGATGAGGGTGGATGATTCGGCAAAATTTAATTTGCAACCGAGTGTATGAAAGGCTACTGTTTTCATGTTTTTTTATGGGAGTGCAAAGGTAGGTTTTTTTATGAGTTTGGAGGGAACTAAAGTACTTGGAGTGCCTAAAGTGAGCTAAAGTTGGGAGTTTGTTGGCTTTGTTGAATTCAGCAATCACTTCATTCTTATTTTATAAAAATACACACTGTAAACGAAAATTTATTGACCTTTGCATAAAAATTGATTTTGAAATATTGCAGCAGCTTTTTGTTAAGCTTTTTTCTTATAATTACCGCTTTGTTTGGGCAACATACCAATGTGCTGATTTCTTCTGATTATGATCCAAACGAACCCAGCATTATCATCAATCCGAAAAATACCAATCAGATGGTGGCCGGGGCCAATCTCAATAATTATTATTATTCGACCAATGGCGGCTTGTCGTGGATTACTGATACAATGCATTCTTCTTATGGAGTGTGGGGCGACCCTGCCATGTTGGTGGATACAAGTGGCAGTTATTATTTTTTCCATCTTTCTAATCCTGACATGGGGAACTGGATTGACAGGATTGTTTGCCAGAAAATGGATAGCCTGAGTAAGCCCTGGAATGATGGAAGTTATTTCGGTCTGAATAACACCAAAGCTCAGGATAAGGCCTGGGCGGCACTGGATGTAAGAAACAATACTATATATTGTACGTGGACTCAGTTTGATGATTATGGTTCGCATCTTACTACCGATAGTTCTATAATATTGTTTTGCAAATCAGCAGAGATCGGAAGAGCACACGTCTGAACTCCAGTCACCTGAAGCTAT
>CAYYQJ010000180.1:0-6150 GCA_964473775.1 uncultured Bacteroidales bacterium
AAATGTGGGCGGCGAGCTGAATGCCTTCACCACCAAAGAAGATACCTGTGTGCATGCTTCGTTTCTGAAGGCCTATTTTGAGCGCTCGGCTGAGTTGATTTCGGATGTGGTGTTTCATTCTGTTTTCCCTGAAAAAGAATTATTAAAAGAAACCGATATCATCATTGATGAGATTTTTTATTATAAAGATATTCCTGAAGAAACTATTTTCGAGGATTTTGAAGAAATGGTTTTTGCAGGACATCCATTAGGTAAAAATATTCTGGGCGAAAAAAAAATCATTCAGAAATTCACCAAGGCCCGCATAGAAGAGTTTATTAGAAACAATTACCGCACCGACCGCATGGTGATTAGCATAGTGGGCGATTTGAATGCCGACCAAATGATAAAGGTGCTGAAAAAATATTTCGAACCACAGCAAACCCACAATCAAACACCTGTAAACCGCATTGCTTTCGAAAACTATTTGCCTGCAAAAAAGAGTGTCCGTAAAAAGATTCACCAGAGCCATTGTATCATGGGCAATGTGGCCTATTCGTATAACAACAAACAAAAACTGGGGCTTACCCTGGTAAATAATTTGCTGGGCGGACCTGCATCTAACTCCATGCTGAATATGTCGGTTCGCGAGAAACACGGATTGACGTACAATATAGAATCGAATTATGCCCCTTATTTCGACACCGGCATTTTTAGTATTTATGCAAGCGCCGACAACGATGCCTTAGAAAAAATAATGCAACTGATTGATAAATCGCTTAAAAAACTTCGCGAACGTAAGCTGGGCAGTTTGCAATTGTCGAGAGCAAAACTTCAGTTGTCGGGCAATCTGGCGCTGGCGTTCGAATCGAAGATTGCAGAGATGCTTTCGATAGGAAAAACTTATCTGGTTTTTGATAAAGTGGATAGTATTTACGAAATCAATCGGAAAATAGAAAAACTAACTGCCGACGAAATCTTTGACATTACGAATGAGGTTTTCGATAGCAATCAGTTTACTCAATTAATTTATGAAGCCAATGGATCTTATAAACAATAAAATTTACGAATACGCGGAAGAGTTTTCGAAACCGGTGGATGATGTGTTGTATCATTTACACCGCGAAACCCATCTGAAAGTAATGAATCCCATCATGCTTACGGGAACTTTGCAAGGGAAATTGCTTCAGTTTTTTAGTGAGATGATGCGGCCCCGCCTGATACTTGAAATTGGCACTTATACTGGCTATTCGGCCATTTGTTTGGCCCGTGGTTTAAAAAAGGGAGGTATGTTGCACACCATAGAAATTGATGCCGAACTGGA
Organism: uncultured Bacteroidales bacterium; assembly: GCA_964473775.1. Taxonomy (GTDB): domain Bacteria; phylum Bacteroidota; class Bacteroidia; order Bacteroidales; family CAIWKO01; genus CAIWKO01. The sequence goes on from CAYYQJ010000180.1 coordinate 1,304, forward strand.
AAGCATGTGCCGAAAATATTTTGCCAAAGCAGGATTGCAGGATTCAATCATCTTACATATTGGCAATGCCTGCGAATTGATTCCGACATTTGAAACAGGTTTCGATTTGGTTTATCTGGATTGTGATAAAGAAATTTATTCGGAAGTTTATCTGAAAGTGTTTGATAAGGTGGTCAAAGGAGGTTATATCATAGCCGATAATGTGCTTTGGCATGGAAAAGTTTTTGATGAAAACACCAATACCGACCGCGAAACCAAAGCCATCATAGAATTTAATAAGCTGGTTAAAAACGACGAAAGGGCAGACAATTTTATGCTACCCTTTCGTGATGGTTTGATGATTATAAAGAAACTCTGATTACCTCAGCAGGGTAATGGTTCCTTGCAAACTGTATTCTTTTTTGTCGTAACCCACTGCATCAATAATGTAGAAATAAGTTCCGTCGGCACATTTTCCATCGCTGTTGCTATTGCCATCCCAAAGTTGTTTTTGTTCTTTCAGATTAGAAAATCCATCCTGACTAAAGGTGTAAACTCTTTTTCCCCAACGGTTATAGATATTAATCTTGAAAGTTTCTATACCCTCTGATTCTACCGTGAAAACATCATTTAAGCCATCTCCGTTTGGTGTAATAATATTTGGAACCGACATGCTTGAAGGCTGTATAACTTCAACAACTATTGTATAGGTGCTGGTGCAATTGTTGGGAGCGCCACTGGAAACCGTAAGTGTAACGGTATAATTTCCCATAAGTGGATAATCGTGAGTTGGATTCGGGTTGGTACTATGGGGTGTTCCATCGCCAAAATCCCATGAATAGGAAACGGCACCCGTGCTTCCTCCTGAGTTGAAACTTATAGTAAACGGAGCAAATCCCGAAGGAGGATCAGGATTGGTGGAGAAATAGGCATTGATTATAGTTTGTGTGCCAATGGTTGCCGATTCGGTGATATGACAATTGCTTGGCGAATAAGTGGCTGTAACTGTATAATTACCTGTACATAAGTTCTGACCGATTGCTGTGGTTTGCGCAGGGGTTGTATTCCATAAATAACTCACTGGCGGGTCGTAACTGCCAACCAATTGGGTTGCAATTTGTCCGTTGCAACTATGAAAACAGGTTTCGTCGGTGGGTGTTAAGGTTAAAGTAATTTGTGGAGGACTGCTTAATATTACAAAGTTTGTTGTAGTGCATCCGATACCATCAGCAACAGTGACAAAATAGTTTCCTGCTGCCAAATTGTTTGTAGTAGGCGTTACATCATTGGTCGGCGACCAGATATAAGTATAGGGTAACAAACCATTGGCTGCAGCAACAGTAGCTGAACCATCTGTGTAGCCAAAGCAGGTAACAGAATCTACATTGGTGATGGCTGAAGTAAGATTGCTGATACTCACTTTCACACTATCAATGGTTGAATAATTACAGGCATCAGAAACAGTAACATAATACATGGTCGGAGTGGGTGGGTTTACATTTACACTGGCCATATTTCCTGCATTATCGCTCCAAACATAAGCCAAAGGGGTATAGCCACCGCTTGCACTCACATTAATATTCGCATCCTGACCATCGCAGCTATGAACATCTGGAGTGGTGGAAAGTTGAATGGGGGTATAATCTTTTATTAAAATAGTAATGGTATCAATGCTGCCGCAAACGGTGTTGACATAAGCAATTTTTACGGTTTCGGTAGGTTCTGCAATTCCATCTGAGATTGGAGCGATTACAAAAAAGGCAGAATCTTCGCCTATCGGAATTATCAGACTATCAGGTACGGCAGGATAATCCGTGCCTTCAATGGCCGTGCCAGTAATTGTGTAGTTAATTACATGTTGTGTTGTAGCAGGCTGACTTAATTTAAACTTAACCATGGCATCATTGCATCCCTCCACCGTAACGGTATCAATATTGGAAGAATAAGAAATATTGTAAGATAATCCGTTGGATGAAAAACTGTTTTCTTCGAGAAAAACACCCGAATCGTAAATCTGATCGCCTGCATCACCCACAGCTAATTTAATATGATAAGTCTGACAAGGCTGCACTATACACCATGCGGTATAGGGTGTAGTAAGACGGTCGTATTGAAAATATTGTCCGCCTGAATTTAACCATGAATACACATTTCCTGCAGAACAAACATTATCAATAGTCACATAATTGTTAGGATTGTTGGGCATTAAGGCAATATTGGTTGCATTATTAGAAAAAGGTCCGCTGATACCGGGTCCGCTGATAAAAAATCCGAATACATCATTAAAGCTCGAATTGCAAAACTCATCGAATTCTTCGGAACCAAAAGAATATCTGAAACGTACTGTATCAGAAATAGGCACAAAATCAAATGCCAGAATTGCTTTATCATAAATAGTATAGGTTGGCAACAAAAGCTGCAAATCAGGATCAGAACCGGTTCCCATTGAAGCACCATTGGAGCCAATACTGTTTGGACCTATTGCATCAACAGCATTGCCTGAACATATAAGAATTCCACCTGTAAAACCAAGTTGTATAGTTCCCGGACCAATAGTAGTATATCGACCAATCATATTTGACGTAATGCTTGCTCCGGAACCATTGAAAGTGGCATTACTTACCGTGATACCATTACCTACTAACACCTGCTGAACCAATTGTAAAGGAGTAAGACTTAGACCCGAACCCTGGGTGACGGTTAATTGGGCCTTAACATTATTAATGGTTGAAGTTGAGAAAAATAAAGTAAATAAAATACTTATACAGACAATACAGTGCTTTTTCATAAAAGTAGTTTTAAATCAATTCAGGTTATTACAGTAATGTTAACTTAGACATACAAAAATACAAAATGGTTGCTTTGGCCGTTAAAATTAATACTTTTGCAAATAATACTTACAAAAATCTTTTAATTGATCAATTTTCGCGAATACATTTCCAGCAATTTTGTGTTGGCATTGGCTCCAATGGAGGACATTACGGATAGTTCCTTTCGTCAGATCTGCAAATCATTCGGTGCAGATTTATTGGTTACAGAATTTATTGCCGCCGATGGTTTAATAAGAGAGGCCGAAAAAAGTCGGATGAAACTTAATTTTCTGGAGCAGGAAAGACCCTTAGGAATACAAATTTTCGGTTATAATATCGATTCGGTGGTGGCTGCTGTTAAAATTGCCGAAGAGGTTAATCCGGATTTTATTGACCTGAATTTTGGTTGTCCTGTAAAAAAAGTGGTGGATAAAGGAGGTGGAGCCGCTTTATTGAAAGACATTCCTAAGATGATACAAATAACCACTGAGGTTGTTAAATCGACTCATATACCCGTAACAGTGAAAACCAGATTGGGTTGGGACGAAAAAAGTATTGTTATTTACGATTTGGCAGAAAGATTGCAGGATACCGGTATTGCTATGCTAACCATACATGGAAGAACCAAATCGCAAATGTATAAAGGAACTGCCAATTGGGATCAAATAGGTGCTGTGAAGAATAATCCCAGAATTCAAATACCAATTATTGGCAACGGTGATATTGATGGTCCGGAAATTGCTTTGGAAGTAAAGAATAAATACGGAGTAAACGGCATCATGATAGGCAGAGCAGCCATAGGAAATCCCTGGATTTTCCGTGATATCAAAAACTATCTGAACTCGGGCATCATGCCGCAAAATGTATCCATTCAGGAACGCATAGAAGTGGTGACCCGGCAACTTTTACGCTCCATCAGTAATAAGGGCGAACGGCTATCTATTTTAGAAACACGAAAACATTATAGCGGCATTTTTCGTGCACTTCCTGATTTCAAACCTTTCCGTATGAGACTGGTTGTTGCCGAAAATTTAGAAGCAGTTTTTGCTATTTTTAAAGAAGTGGAAGAGTTTTATGCTGACGACAAAGAGTAAAATTGCTCTTTTTTTTTAAAATTCAATCAGTTTTCCGCCTTCAAATAAAGACGTAACATCTAAACCTTTTTGCAACCAAAAGGTTTTCATGCCTAGTGCCTGAGCGGGTGGTAAATTCTGTTCCAAATCATCAATAAAAAGGGTTTCTTCCGGATTAAGATTATTCTCATCTAAAACCAATTGAAAGAATGCTACATCCGGTTTGCGCATTTTAACTTCAAAGGATAAGTACACTTTTTCGAAAAGCGGGGAGAGATCTTTATAGCCATACTTTTCTTTAAGTTCATTGATATACTCAGGATAATGAATTACATTGGTGTTGCTTAACAAAAATATTCTGTAGTTCTTTCGGATATTTTCAAGCAATCGAATTCTAGGCTCAGGTATGCCTATCAAAATCGCGTTCCATGCTTCAATGATTTGGGGTTTACTTACATTTTCCGGAAGGTATTTTTTGAGTGCTTCGCAAAACTCATCAATACTGATGTTGCCTTTATCCAGTTCATCAAAAACTCCTGATTGCTGCGATTGAGAATACACCTCTTCAAAATTATTGGCTCCCAGCTTTATAAAAGCATTTATGCTAAGCCAGAAATCAATATCGATAATCACTCCTCCAAAATCAAAGACAATATTTTTTATGTTATTTGAATGCTTCATACAATTTTTCTTGGTCAATTGACTGCAAAGATGTAAATTTGCCAGCTTTTTAATCGGAAAAATCTGAAAAAAAATGCAACGGGTCCTATAGCTCAGTCGGTTAGAGCACCTGACTCATAATCAGGTGGTCCCAGGTTCAAGTCCTGGTGGGACCACAAATTTAAAAACTCTGTAAATCTATTTTTTACAGAGTTTTTTATTTTAGGTAGAAACAAAGGCGGCACTTAATTGCAGAAATATGCACTGAAAAACATATTCATCACGGATATGCTTAAATGTTACTTTTGCTGTCTTCGGGTTGTCT
>CAYYQJ010000181.1:0-6147 GCA_964473775.1 uncultured Bacteroidales bacterium
CCGTGGTTTCGAACAATGTTTGACATTACATACTCGTGAAGTGTGGAACACCATTATTGAGGATGTAAACCTGCTAAATGACTATGTTCAGAAGAACCGTGAACTGAAAAGATATTTCTACAGAGGAGCCACTGAATTATTACTCGACAGTGCAAACAGACTTCTATTGCCCAAACCACTTCTTGAGTATGCTGGTATAGAAAGAGACATGGTTTTGTTTGCTTACTCAAATAAAATTGAAATCTGGGATAGCAAGAAATATAAAACACTATTAACCGACGAACCTGAAGATTTTGCAAGATTAGCAGAAGAAGTTATGACTAAAAAAGACTTAATTTAACGAACAATGTATCATAATCCTGTAATGTTACACGAGGCAGTTGAAGGACTGAACATAAACCCAGATGGGATTTATGTGGATGTTACTTTTGGCGGTGGCGGACATTCGAGAGAGATAATGAAAAAACTCAGCCAAAAAGGACGACTGATTGCTTTCGATCAGGATGAAGATGCAAATCAAAATGCAATTGATGACCCCCGATTTTTATTGCTAAACAACAATTTCCGCTATCTGAAAAACTTTTTGAAATACCATAAAGCCGTTCCTGCAGATGGAATCTTAGCTGACTTGGGTGTTTCGTCACATCAGTTTGATATAGCTGAACGCGGGTTTTCAACACGATTTGATTCAACACTTGATATGAGAATGAATCAGAATCAGGAATTATCAGCACAAAAAATAGTAAACGAATATAACCAACAACAACTCTCGGAAATCTTCTGGCATTATGGCGAAATAAATAACGGAGCACAACTGGCATCCGGCATTATTAAATATAGAAGTACGAAAGAAATAACAACTACTGTCGATTTAAAAGAAGCCATTTCAAAGCAAATTGATAAAAAAAACGAAATCAAATATCTTGCGAAAGTGTTTCAGGCATTAAGAATAGAAGCCAATATGGAACTGGATGTGTTAAAAGAATTTTTAACACAGGCCTTGGAAGTTTTAAAACCTCAGGGACGCATGGTCGTGATATCTTATCATTCTCTGGAAGACAGATTGGTTAAGAATTTCTTTAAATCAGGAAATTTTAATGGAGACATTGAAAAGGATTTTTTTGGCAATATGAAGGTGCCTTTTACTTTGATAAGTAAAAAGCCTTTGATTCCTGAAGAATCGGAAATTAATGAAAATAACAGAGCACGCAGTGCCAAATTACGAATAGCAGAAAAACACTGAAATGTCAAAAAACGAATTCAAAAATATTGAAGTCGAAGAAGAAACTGTAGTTGAAACTGAAAAGAAGCAACCACAAAAACCGAAAGAACGCCGTGAGGGAATTTCTTTCAGGATGTTTTTTGATGGGACCATTCTTACAAAAGGAGTATTTCTTAGGTTATTGCCATTTGGGTTGTATTTAGCATTATTGGTAGTTGCCTATATAGGAAACTCATACTATTCAGAAAAAATCATCAGAAGGACAAGCAAAGTTCGTGGTGATTTAAAAGAACTGGAATATGAATATATTTCCACAAAATCTGATTTGATGCAAATTAGCAAGCAATCGGAAGTGGCAGTACGACTTGATAGTTTAAAAACAGGATTAAAAGAATCATTGGTTCCTCCTATTAAGATTTTTGAAAAAATTCAAAACGGGAAATAAAAAATGGATAAAAACAGAAGTTCGATAATGTTAAGGGCCTATACAATTTATGTATTGGTTTTTATATTTGCTTTTATCATTATCGGAAAGGTGATTTATCTGAATACCGCACAAAAAGAATATTGGACCAAACAGGCAAGTGTTGTTAATAGCCGTACAGAAGTTATTAATCCCATTCGGGGAAATATCTATGCAGATGATGAAAGCCTGTTAGCTATATCTGTCCCCATATTCGAAATTCGCATCGACCTGGATTCAACGGTAATTCCAGATTCTGTTTTTGCAAAGAACATTGATTCATTGTCACTTTGTTGTAGTATTTTATTTGATGGCAACAGTCTGAATAAAAACCTGTATAAGAAAAATTTAATCAAAGCCAGAAAAGAAGGAAGCAGGGGATTTCTTCTTCATAAAAAAGCAACATACAAAGAATTGAAAACCCTGAAAACTTTCCCTATCGTTAGAAAAGGGAATAAAGGAGGCCTTATTGTTTACACCAAAGACCGCAGGGAAAGGCCTTTCAAAAATCTTGCTTCGATGACCATTGGGTATGAACGTTTGGCAGATTATAAGGTAGAAATTAATTTAAAAGCAGGAAAAATAAACCCCGGGACATTTGAAAGCAAAGTGGATACACTTGCCGAATGTTTTGCAAATTTGTTTCTGGATTATGGAAGAGAAGAGTATAAAAAAACTCTGGAAAAGGCATTTAAAAGTAAGGGCAATGCAGCAAAAATAACAAAAAAGATGAACGAATTGCAATATGCTGAGCTCCTAACTTTTCCAATGATTGAAGATGATACGAGCCATATCATAAAAGCAAAACGATTGACCAAATCCTATTTTATCGGATTGGAAGGACATTATCGTAATGAACTTCGTGGAGAGAAAGGTATTATTACTTTAAAAAGAGTGGGTAATAATAGCTGGAAAAAAATAAGCGAGGAAGATATGATTGAGCCTAAAAACGGCTGCGATCTATATACTGCCATTGACGAAAACCTACAAGACGTCGCACAAAATGCGCTAAGAAAAAGTCTGGACACAACTAAGGCAGATTGGGGATGTTGCATTTTAATGGAAGTGAAAACCGGTTATATTAAAGCAATTGCAAATCTTACTAGAAATAAGGAAGGTGTTTATCAAGAGATGAGAAATTACGCAACAGAAGAACTTTATGAACCAGGCTCAACATTTAAAATGGCTACTGTTATGGCAGTTCTTGAAGATGCAACTTTTGATACAAATACTATTGTTAATACAGGAAAAGTCAATTATCCCGGATGGGGCACGGTTGTCGATTCTCATGAAGAAGGTTATGGAAGGGTTTCGGTGGCGAAGGCATTTGAAAAATCTTCTAACGTAGGGATTACTGAAATTGCAAAACGAGCTTTTGGTAAAAATCCACAGAAATTCCAGCTATTAATTGAAAAAATGGGATTAACCAACAAATCAGGGATAGACCTTGATTATGAACCTACACCACGAATTAAGATAAGCTATGGTGATTTACTTGGAATCGCATTTGGTTATGCCCTAAAAGTTACTCCATTACAGGTCCTGTGTTTTTATAATGCCGTTGCTAACAGCGGAAAATACATGAAACCTTCTTTTGTAAAAGAAATAAAGAGAACGGGCATCTCTGTAAAAAAAATTGAACCACAGCCATTGGTTGACAAAATTTGTTCTGACAATACTTTGGCAAAAATGAAAAAACTTTTGGAAGGTGTTGTCATTAGAGGTACTGCTACCAATATCAGAAATTCAGTATATAAAATTGCGGGAAAAACAGGTACCGCAAAGATTTATGATCCAACTGCTAAAAGTTATATAAAAAACTATGTTGCCTCATTTGCAGGTTATTTTCCGGCTGATGACCCCAAATATTCTTGTATAGTTGTCGAATATAACATGAAAGGAACTGAAGTATACGGTGCACAGGTTGCTGCTCCCGTCTTCAAAGAAATTGCCGATAAAGTGTATGCCACCAGGGTTGACATTAAAAGTAAAGAAACAAAACAAACCTATCCAATTATTTATCCATCCTTACCAATTGGATATCGTTCTGAAACGGACGCTGTTTATAAAGGACTAAATTTACAGATAGTATCTGGTAATAATACCTCCGAATGGGTTAGTGTTACCACCAGTGGAAACAAAGTATTCGAAAAAGACAAAATATTTTCTCAGACCACCATTCCTGATGTAATGGGGATGAAGGCAAAAGATGCGGTTTTCATTCTGGAAAGTTTCGGCTTGAAGGTTGTTATTAATGGACTTGGAAAAGTAAAATCACAATCCTTAAAACCTGGTGAAAAGATTTATAATCACAAAGTAGTTGTTTTAACCTTATCAAATAACTGATTCAAATGAAAACACTACAGGCCTTACTTAATAATACTCCATTTTTAGAAATCATTGGAAAACCCGATATTGATATTGAAAATATTAGTTTCAATTCGAACGAAATATTAGAAAACACATTATTTATTGCTCTCCAGGGGACTCATGTAGATGCACATAAATTTATTCCTGATGTTATTAAAAAAGGAGCCGTCGCAGTGGTTTGTGAAATTTTGCCTGAAACAAGAGAAGGTCATATTACTTATATAAAGGTACAAAATTCATCCTCAACATTGGGATTGGTTTGTTCTAACTTTTTCGACAATCCTTCAAGTAAATTAAAACTTATTGGAATAACAGGAACAAATGGGAAAACTACTATTGCTACTTTGTTGTTTAATATGTTCATCGAATTAGGCTATAAGGTTGGATTAATTTCTACAATATGTAACATGATCAACTCTGAGATAATTCCGTCCACTCATACTACACCTAATCAATTTGTTTTAAACAAATTGCTTGGAAATATGGTTGACAATGGTTGTGAATTTTGTTTCATGGAAGTAAGTTCACATTCTGTAGTACAAAATCGTGTAGCCGGTTTAAACTTCGCTGGAGGTGTTTTTACCAATATTACCCATGATCATTTAGATTATCATAAAACTTTTGAAAACTACATTGCTGCAAAAAAAGGATTTTTTGATAATTTGAATGAACAAGCTTTTGCATTGACCAATCTTGATGATAGAAATGGAAGTGTCATGACTCAAAACACCAAGGCAAGAAAATATTCATATAGTCTTAAAACCATTGCTGATTTTAATACAAAAGTTCTTGAAACCAATTTTGAAGGAATGCAACTTCAGATAAATGGTAATGATATCTGGTGTCGTTTGATTGGAAATTTTAATGCTTATAATCTTACTGCTATATACGGCACTGCTATTTTATTAGGACAAAACAATAACGAAGTTTTAAGAGTACTTAGTAATCTAAATGCCGCTGAAGGAAGATTCGAAACTATTAAGGATAAGAATAATGTTATTGCTATCATCGATTATGCACACACACCTGACGCGATTAAAAAAGTGTTAAGTACAATTTCTTTTATTAAAAGCAGTACTCAAAAAATCATTACAGTTATTGGTGCCGGAGGAGATAGAGATAAAACCAAAAGACCAGAGATGGCAAGTATTGCTATTAAAAATAGTGATAAAGTTATCCTTACTTCCGACAATCCCAGATCAGAAGACCCATCTGTTATAATTCAGGAGATGTATTTGGAACTAGAGGAACATGACAAGAAAAATGTATTATCCATAACTGATCGCAAAGAGGCTATTAAAACAGCATATACAATAGCCAGGCCTGGAGATATTATTTTAATTGCCGGTAAAGGACATGAAAAATATCAGGAAATTAATGGCGTTAAATACCCATTTGACGACAAACAAATAATTAAAGAATTAATGGAGTTATAATATGTTTTACTATTTATTTGATTATTTACATAAACACTATAGTGTTCCTGGGTCGGGAATATTTCAGTACATTTCTTTTCGTGCAGGTTTATCAATTATTACATCTTTAGTTATCTCTATGGTAATTGGTAAAAAGATTATCAATTACTTGCGCAAAAAACAAGTAGGAGAAACTGTTCGTGATTTAGGCTTGCAAGGTCAAATTGAAAAACAAGGTACACCAACTATGGGAGGCTTAATAATTCTTGGTGCCATACTTATTCCAATACTGTTATTTGCAAAGCTTCACAATGTCTACATTATATTAATGATTATTACCACCATTTGGCTTGGAACTATAGGATTTATTGATGACTATATTAAGGTTTTCAAAAAAAACAAAAAAGGACTAGCCGGGAAGTTTAAAATCATAGGACAAGTTGGATTAGGGCTGATAGTAGGATTAACCATGTACTTTAATGACTCTGTTGTAATCAAAGAAAAAGTGAATAAAGAAAAGACAGAAAACATGGTAAGTTCAAACAATTTATTCAAAGTTGAAAATTATAATGAAGCTACCAGTTTGTTTTCCAAAGAATCCTATAAGTCAACGAAAACAACCATCCCATTTGAGATCGGAAGAGCGTCGTGTAGGGAAAGAGTGTTCAGAGCCGTGT
>CAYYQJ010000182.1:0-6144 GCA_964473775.1 uncultured Bacteroidales bacterium
GATAGCTTCAGGTGACTGGAGTTCAGACGTGTGCTCTTCCGATCTATTCTGATAAATAGAATGATAAATAAAATCAATGGAATAGAAACCCACCAATAGCGAGGCTCCTGAACAATCATTTTAAATACAAACAAGGGGCTGTGAAGCCAGCCAAATGCAGTAACGGATAAGCGCGAAAAAAACTGATTGAAATAGGGGATGTCGATGGCGCAAATCAGAAATGCCAGCGAAAAAAGTATGCTTATAAAATAATGAATCAGCTTTTTTATGATGGGATGATTTGTTTTGAAGAAAGATGATATAGTAAAAATGATGAAGGGCAGAACAAGGATACTTCCCGAAATCACGATATCGAAACGCAGGCCCATGATAAAAGCCAGAAAGATATCCTGCCCTTGGGTGGTGTGGTCTATTCTTCCCGATTCGGTAATGAATAGCAAAACCCGAAACGCCGAGAAGCTACACAAGGCAGCGAGATAAATTAATAAAAACTGTACTATAGTTGAAGGAACAAATTTCCGGAACTTCATCATGTTGTTTTTTCAGATTTAGAGAGAAAAAGAATTACAAAACAGGAGCATCCCCAATTAAACAATTTAATCATAAAACAATTTAACCCTCTACTCTTTCTTACTAAAAAACTCCATAAGGATTTTGGTTTTTTGTTTACCCACTATGGCCTGCAACTCTGCTTCACTAGCTTTTTTGATACCAATCACCGATTTAAATTTCCGCAGCAGCTTTTGAGCGGTTTCATAACCTATGCCTTCAATATCGGTGAGTGCGGTTTTGATGGTTTCCTTTTGCCGCTTTTGCCTGTGATGCGTAATGCCGAAACGGTGGGCTTCGTCGCGAAGTTGTTGTATCAACTTCAGGGTTTCTGATTTTTTATCAATATAGATGGGAAAAGAATCTCCGGGGAAATAGATCTCTTCAAGACGTTTAGCAATGCCGATGATGGGGATTTTATGATGTAAACCGAGTTTTTGCAAGCTATTCAATGCCGAACTCAATTGGCCCTTGCCACCATCAATCACTATGAGTTTGGGCAAATCTTTTTCTTCGTCCAGCAATCTTTTATACCTGCGATAAACAATTTCTTCCATAGAAGCAAAATCGTTGGGACCTTCCACCGTCTTAATGTTGTAGTGGCGATATTCGCTTTTTTCAGGCCGGGCATTTTTAAATACCACCATGGCTGCCACAGGAAAACTTCCCTGAATATTCGAATTGTCGAAACATTCAATATGGTTGGGAAGTTCTGGCAGATGTAAATCTTTCATGGCTTGTTCCATGATACGGTTTACATGACGATCGGGGTCAACCAATTCTTTTTGCTTTTCTTTATCCAGGCGATAGTATTTTGCATTGCTGAGAGATAGGTCGAGGAGTTTTTTCTTATCGCCTTTCTGGGGGATGGTAACTTTTGTATCAGGAAACTTAATATCGAGAGGAATGGGCACCAGTATTTCCTGCGAATTACTTTTCAGTCGGTTTCGCAAATCGGCAATAGCAAAGGTCAACATTTGCGAAGGTGTTTCGTCAAGCCGTTTACGAAGCTCCACCGTATGTGCCTGAACAATGGACCCACTCACCACTTTTAAGAAATTAACATAGGCAGTTTCTCCATCCTCAATAATACTAAATACATCCACATTGCTGATAGAAGCATTCACTATGGTGGATTTACTCTGATATTTTTGAAGCAATTCTATTTTTTCTTTTAATAACTGAGCCTTTTCAAATTCGAGGTTTTCGGCATAAACTATCATGTTTTTTTTCAGTTGTAACTGAATGGAGTTTATGTTTCCTTTGAGGATTTCTTTTATATCTGCAATGGTGGAGTCATAATCCGCTTCTGATTGCAAAGCCTCACAAGGCCCTAGACAGTTGCCTATATGATATTGTAAACAAACTTTATATTTTTTCTTTACGATGTTGTCCAATGCCAGATTATAACTGCAGGTACGAATCTGAAACAGATGAAATACCAAATCGAGCAGGGTGTGCATCATTTTTCCCGAAGCATAAGGTCCAAAATATTCGGAACCATCTTTTACCAGATTGCGCGTAGGAAATACACGGGGGAAATGCTCGTTTTTAATACATATCCACGGATAGGTTTTGTCGTCTTTTAATAAAACATTATATCGGGGTTGGTATTTCTTAATCAGGTTGTTTTCGAGCAGCAATGCCTCGTATTCGTTTTCAACCACGATGTATTTAATATCGTGTATTTTTTTAACAAGAACATCTACTTTCCCGACATTGATGGCTTCGGGTTTAAAATAGCTTTTAACCCTTTTCCGCAGGCTTTTGGCTTTGCCAACATAAATAATAACCGAATTACTGTTATAAAACTGATAAACCCCGGGTTGGTCGGGCAGTGTTTTAAGTATGTTGGTGATATTTTCTGACAGTATTCTCAATTACTTTTCTTTTCAGATTTACGAACTATTAAACCCACATCCATAATGTCGGGCAATTCCATAATGGGCATCACATTTTGCACTTCGAATTTATAGATGCCTGCTTCAGGGAAAGTCATGTCTGTAAATACGGGATAAGTGAGGTCCCATAAATCGCCTGCGCCTTGTCCAAGAAACGAACCATCGGTGTTACGAACAAAAATGTTATAATATTTGGTTCTCAATTCTCCGCTTGGAAAGGTTACAGATACATCCACTTTTATGTTTGCAAAAGCATAATAAGTAGTGTGACGAAGTGCCAGGGTGACATCATAATTTGTTTTCGGGTCTTTTATGTCAACATCAAAAGTAATCAGTTTATCGCGTTTCCATTTGTAGTTTTCTATTTTGGTGTATTTCTCGAACACCTTATTTTTTGAACAAGAGGTTAGAATAAGAGGAATTATTGCTAACATTATTATAGCTTTTTTCATGATTTCCAGGTTTTTTGAAGTGATAAATCAGATTATGAAACGGAAAGTTTAATTAAATATTATTAGCAAAATTAAGCAGTCTATCAATATAAGGAGTAAATTTACACAGTTTTTTTAAATCAATCGATAGTTTTTAAAGTTCTCATGAAAAAACAGAAATATTATGTAGTGTGGAAAGGTCGTAAAACCGGTGTTTTTAATAGCTGGAAAGAATGTTTGGAGCAGGTGGACAAATTTGAAACTGCGGTTTACAAATCATTTGAAACACTGGAAGAAGCAGAAAAAGCTTTTGCCGGGAATAGTTATCATTATATAGGGAAAAATAAAAAACAACCCTCGGTGCCTAAAAATGTGGGTAATATTATTGTTCCCAGCATTAGCGTGGACGCTGCTTGGAATACCGTTTCAAAAATAATGGAATATCAGGGAGTTTATACGCATACAAAAGAACTAATCTTCAGAAAAGGGCCTTTTAAAGATGCAACCAATAATCTGGGAGAGTTTTTAGCTATAGTTCATGCACTGGCTTTATTAAAACAAAATAAAAACAATTTACCAATTTATAGCGATAGTGTAACCGCAATAAAATGGGTAAAAATGAAGAAAGCCAATACCAAACTGATACCAACAGATGAAAATATCGAACTTTTCGAGATTATTGATAGAGCGGAAAAATGGCTCCTCAACAACACTTTTTCAAATGTCGTTCTTAAGTGGCAAACAAAAAGCTGGGGAGAAATTCCAGCAGATTTTGGACGAAAATAATTTTATTTTCTAGTCAAAATTTCTACCGATTCCTCGAACAGAGCAATAGAAGCCTCGTTTAATGCATAATAAGCATTTTTTCCGCTTCTAACAGCTATTACAGCCCTCTTGTTTTTTAAAATGGTTAAATGATGAGATGCAACAGCTTGTTCGATGTTCATCTTTTCATAAATCTGAGTTACAGTCATTTTTTTGTTTACTGCAAGCAGTTCCAAAATTTCAATTCTCATTGGATGTGCAAGACCTCTTAATCTGCTGTAACCATATTCAAGAGTATCTATATCCATATTATCACTTGTCAACATATTATTGGTGTTAAATTTGAAGCTAAGATAACACTAATATGTTTATTACCTTGGGAAATTATGATTTTTTAACAAACAAGTCATTAGAAGGAAATTAGCGAAAAATGATCTATATCATCTATTATTTGTGCTTTGCCATTAAGAAATGAAAGTTCGCAAATGAAGTTGACATATAATTTGCTCACAGAAAAAAGTTCAATTAATTCTATTGCGGCCTTTGCAGAACCACCTGTGGCTAAAACATCATCATGCAAAAGCACCACATCATCTTTTTCAAGAGCGTCCTGATGTATGTTTAATATATTCTCGCCATATTCCAGAGAATAGGATTTGGAGAACACCGGTGCAGGCAGTTTATTGGGTTTTCTGATTAAAACAAAACCTGCATTAAGTTTATAAGCCAAAACAGCACCTAATATAAAACCTCTGGATTCTATTCCGACTACTTTGGTAATGTTTTTGTCTTTATAATAGTCGAAAGATTTTTCACAAATATAATGGAATATTTCAGGACGTTTTAATGCAGTAGTGATGTCTTTAAACAATATTCCGGGTTTAGGAAAATCAGGAACATTCCTGATGGATTGCATTACTTCTTCTAAAGTTACACTTGTATTCATATCGTATTTTTTTCTTTTAAGTTTGCTAATTGTCCACAGGCAGCCATGATGTCGCCGCCTTTACTTTTCCGCAGATTTACTATCATATTTTTTGATTCCAGAAAATCAGCAAAAGATTTTGATTTTTGAGGTTCACTTCTGCGAAAGTTATTATCCGAAATGGAATTGTAAGAAATTAAGTTTACTTTTACAGGAAACGACCTGCAAAATTTTGCCAAAGCATCTGCATCTTCATTACCGTCGTTGATTCCATCGAAAAGGATATATTCAATCGTGATACGGTTGTTGGTTTTTTTATGATAATAGATTAAGGCATCGGTGAGCATTGATAAGGAGTATTTGTTGGCAACAGGCATCATTTTCTTCCTTTTGTTTTCATTGGCCGAATGCAAAGAAATTGCCAATTGATAGGGAGAATTTAAATCTGCCATTCGTTTAATGCCGGGCACAACGCCTGCTGTTGAAATGGTGACCCGCAATGGAGAAAAATTCAACAGGTTTTTGTCGGAAAGTTTATCCAAAGCCTGAACCATATTGTCATAATTAAGCAAGGGTTCGCCCATACCCATAACTACAATATTGCTTAAAGTTTGCTGATATTTTTCCATAGAATAATTCATCAGCATAACTATCTGGTCATGGATTTCAGGAAAGGTCATATCGCGTATAAATCCCAGATTCCCGGTGGCACAAAATTTACATCCCAAAGCACATCCCACCTGAGTGGAGATACAGGCTGTGATTCTTGACAAAGAAGGTATCAGCACGCTTTCAATCACATTGTCGTCGGCCATTTGAAAAGCATACTTACGGGTTCCGTCTTTAGAAATAAATTCTTCAACGTTCTTAAATGAATTACACACAAAAGTTTCGGAAAGTATTTTCCTGAATCCTAATGGAATATCGGTCATCTGATTGAAATCAATACCATTCTTTTTCCATACCCAGTCGTAAACCTGACGTGCACGGAAGGCTTTTTCGTTGTTTGCTGCTGCCCATGATATCAATTCCTCAACAGTAAGGTTTTTTATGTGTTTTTTCTCTTTGATCAATTTATGAATGATTGAAGTTTTTGACAAAATTGTCGATCATATTGTTGTAATAATCTTTTTTTTCTTGTGAAATAAATGATGCGTCGAATGAGTTTTTGGCCAGAACAATGATATCTTCTAGTGAGAGGTTCAAAGCCTGCTGCACTGCATGAAGGTTTTCGTTGATATAGCCGCCAAAATAAGCCGGATCGTCTGAATTAACAGTAACAAATACGTTTTTATCCATAAGGTTTTTCAAAGGATGGTCCTTCATGTCTTTAACAACTGCCAGTTTCAGATTGGAAAGTGGACACATGGTTAAGGGTATTTTCTTTTCTGCCACTTCGTTCAACAAATGTTCATCATCTTTGGTCTGATTGCCATGATCAATGCGGTGTATGCTTAAATGTTCCAATGCCTCACGTATATAATCAACAGGTCCTTCTTCTCCTGCATGAGCCACCAGTTTAAATCCCATGCTTTTGGCTTTGGCATAAAGAGATTTGAATTTTATAGGAGGA
>CAYYQJ010000183.1:0-6142 GCA_964473775.1 uncultured Bacteroidales bacterium
CAACATGAAAAAGCTGAAAACGGCAGGAAGTGCAGTACTTGAAAACAGATAATACAGCAGAAAATAAATTATTACTACGGTAAGATAAGGATACAGGCGTTCTTCGCGGTTCATCATATAAAAATCGGTGATAAGTCCTTTGCGTTTGTATATTACCATTAATATAAAAGGAATAATCACTGTGGAAGAAAACATCATAATAGTGAGTGCAATTCGGGCCTTCCACACTATTTGCATAGTAAAATAAGAATTGATGCTGAATAGCAGCAACAATCCGTAGAATGGGATTAATAGAGGATGAAATAAAACCGAAATAATTTGAGCAATGCGTTTTTCCATACAACTATAATTCCTTACGAAGACGGGCTACAGGAATGTCAAGTTGTTCTCGATATTTGGCCACAGTACGTCGGGCAATGTTATATCCTTTTTCTTTCAGAATTTCGGTAAGATGGTCGTCGGTTAAGGGTTTGTCTTTGTTTTCTACAGAAATACAGTCGGTAAGAATCTTTTTTACCTCTCGTGTAGAAACTTCCTCTCCAGTATCTGTAGAAAGCGATTCTGAGAAAAAACTCTTCAACAAAAACGTTCCGAAAGGCGTTTGAACGTATTTGCTGTTTACAACACGGGAGATTGTAGAAATATCCAGATTCACCCGCTCAGCAATATCTTTCAATATCATTGGTTTCAGAGTGGTTTCATCCCCTTCCAAAAAATACTCTTTCTGATAGGTCATTATGGAATACATGGTACGGTACAAAGTATCCTGTCTTTGCTTAATCATATCAATAAACCAGCGGGCAGAATCGAGTTTCTGTTTCACAAACACTACAATATCTTTGTTTTGCTTTGGTTTTGTTTTTGCATTGGCAGCCATGCTGTCTATCATGTCGATATAAGCTTTATTCACACGAAGTTCAGGTGTGTTTCTTGTATTCAGTGATAACTCAAGATAACCATCGGTGTTGGTAATCACAAAATCCGGAACAACATATTGATTTGGCTTGGCAGAATCTACCAGTGAATTTCCTGGCTTGGGATTCAGCATCAGAATTTCATTAATTGCGGCTTTCAATTGATTGCTGTTGATGTTCAGTCTATGCTCTATTTTATCGTAATGCTTCTTTGTAAATTCGTCAAAGAATTTTAATATGATTATTTTAGCCAGGTCAGTTGCGTCGCTTGGCCTTTCTGTTAGTTTTAATTGAATAAACAAACATTCCTGAAGGTTGCGTGCTCCTACTCCGTAAGGTTCAAACTCCTGAATTATTTTCAGCAACACTTCCAGTTCTTCAACTGTGGTAATAATATTTACGTTAAAAGCCAGATCATCCACTATTTGTTCAAGGTCTCTGGCCAGATATCCCGAATCGTCGAGATTGCCAATAATATATGTAGCAATTTGAACCTGTTGTTGAGATAATTTTCTTAATCCAAGTTGGGTAATAAGGTTTTCATGAAAAGTTTGTCCAACCGAAAAAGGGATTTCTTTGGTTTTATCATCATCAGCATTGTACTCATACGAATTGAGTTTGTAATCTGCCGAATCGTCATCATCGAGATAATCTTCAAACGATACATCATCCAAATCTTTCTGAATTTCATCAACATCGGATTCAATGTCGTCATCTGATTCAAATTCATCATCAGGTGAATCGTTATCAAGATTCAAAGAATCATCATCGGTATCAGGAGAGTCATTAACATCTTCCAGTGCAGGATTTTCTTCAAGCTCTTCTTTTATTCGTTGCTCCAGATCCATTGCAGGCAACTGTATCAGTTTCATCAGTTGTATTTGCTGAGGCGATAGTTTCTGAGCAAGCTTTAACTGTAAATTCTGGTTTAGCATATTTTACCTGTTGAGTAATTTTACAACGAATGTAGTACTTTTTTCTTTTATGAAGACATTAATTTTTTAAAATCCGCGAATTAACTCTTATTAAAATTCGGCATTTTGTGGTGTTCTTGGGAAAGGAATCACGTCTCTGATGTTTGCCATTCCTGTTATAAACAATATCAACCGTTCAAATCCAAGACCAAAACCGCTGTGAGGTACAGTGCCATACATACGGGTTTCCAAATACCACCACATATCTTTTTCAGGAATTCCCATTTCATTAATTCTGGCAGATAATTTTCCGAAATCTTCTTCTCTTTGCGAACCGCCAATGATTTCACCAATTTTTGGGAAAAGCACATCCATAGCACGAACCGTTTTTCCATCAGGATTTTGTTTCATGTAGAAGGCTTTAATATCCCTTGGATAGTCGGTAAGAATCACCGGTTTTTTGAAATGCTGTTCCACCAGATATCTTTCATGTTCTGATTGCAAATCGGCTCCCCAGCTTACCGGAAATTCAAATTTCTGTCCCGAAGCCATTAAAATGTCGATAGCAGTAGTGTATGTAAGGCGCTCGAAAGGATTTGCTATTACAAATTTTAAGCGGTCGATCAATTCGTTGTCATACATTTTATTCAGAAACTCCAAATCATCATAACAATTATCAAGCGCATACTGTACCAGATATTTCAATAGACCTTCTGCCAGATCCATATCATCGGTTATATCAAAGAAAGCCATTTCGGGTTCAATCATCCAGAATTCTGCCAGATGTCGGGGGGTGTTAGAGTTTTCGGCCCTAAAGGTTGGTCCGAAAGTATAAACAAGTCCCAAAGCCATTGCACCCAATTCGGCTTCTAATTGTCCTGAAACAGTCAATCCTGCTTTTTTGCCAAAAAAGTCTTTGGTATAATCTACTCCTCCTTCTTCATTTCTGGGAGTGTTTTCCACATCCAGTGTGGTCACCTGAAACATGGAGCCGGCTCCTTCAGCATCTGAACCTGTTATAATTGGAGTGTGAATATAGTAATAACCATTATCGTTGAAATATTTATGAATACCAAATGCCATGGCATGACGAATGCGAAGTACGGCTCCGAAAGTATTTGTTCTGGGACGAAGATGGGCTATTTCACGCAAAAACTCAAGTGAATGACCTTTTTTCTGTAATGGATAAGTAGCAGCATCGGCAATTCCATACAAGTGAATTTCTTTTGCCTGCACTTCTACAGGTTGTCCCTGCGCTGGCGATTCTACCAAAATACCATTAACCGATATACTTGATCCGGTGGTAATTTGTTTCAATAATTCTTCATCAAATTGTGTAGGATCAGCTACTACCTGAATATTATGGATGATAGTGCCATCATTCACAGCAATAAAAACTACCTGTTTATTTCCTCTTTTTGTTCTTACCCATCCTTTCAGATTAATTTCTTTTCCGAAGTCGGTTAGCGTAAGCAATTCTTTAATTTTATAAGATTTAAGGTCTTGTTTCATGACGAATATTTTTGCAAAAAAAAGAAAAATTACGCTCATACACAAAATTATTATGAGCGAAGGTTATCAATCAATTATAAATCAGTTAATAAAGTAATACTGATTTGAATCAACAGAGTTATGAGATTATTTTATAATTTTACACACGATTTTTAACAAAGATAAGTTATAAGGTTCATGACTGTTAAACAAGGGGAAAAGTTGTTGGCTATTAATTCGGTTTCTGACCTGAAAAAGCTGAAAGTTGAAGAATTGCCTCAACTGTGTGATGAAATTCGCCAGTTTATTATACATAGCACTTCCTTCAATCCGGGTCATCTCGGTGCTAATTTGGGCACAGTTGAGTTGACTGTGGCTTTGCATTATGTTTTTGATACGCCCAACGACAAACTTATTTGGGATGTTGGCCATCAGGCATACACTCATAAGATACTTACTGGCCGTAAAAATGTATTCCATACAAATAGAATCTATCATGGCATCAGTGGATATCCGCGAATGTCGGAAAGCGAATTTGATGCTTTTGGAGTAGGACATTCTTCTACATCTATATCTGCAGCTTTAGGAATGGCAGTAGCTTCTTCTATAAAAGGAGAATTTAACCGCAGACATATTGCTGTGATTGGTGATGGTTCTATGACTGCCGGTATGGCATTTGAAGCAATGAATCATGCTGGGGTTTCGAAAGCCAATCTGCTGGTGATATTAAATGATAATGGTATTGCTATCGATAAAAATGTAGGCGCATTAAAAGAATACCTTACTGATATTACCACATCACGGTTTTACAACCGTTTGAAAGGTAAGATGTGGAAGGTTATCAGAGCCAATAATATCCGCCGCATGATTAATAAGTTTTTGCTTAATCTGAAATCATCCATCGTAAAACAAAGTAATTTGTTCGAGGCATTAAATTTCAGATATTTTGGTCCTGTTGACGGAAATGATGTCGTTCGTATGGTGAAAATTCTTTCCGATTTAAAAGATATCAAAGGCTCAAAATTGTTGCATTGCATCACTGTTAAAGGAAAAGGATTCGTTCAGGCGGAAAAAGAACAAACGCGTTTTCATGCACCTGGTATGTTTAATAAAACCACTGGTGAAATTATCGAGCAACCCTGTCATACAAACGGCCCTAAAATGCAGGTTGTTTTTGGTCGCACCTTGGTTGAATTGGCAGATATGAATCCGGATATTGTTGGAATAACACCTGCTATGCTTACAGGTTGTTCTATGAATATTTTGCAGGCAAAATATCCGTCACGTACTTTTGATGTAGGCATTGCCGAACAACATGCCGTAACCTTTTCAGCAGGAATGGCTACTCAGGGTTTGGTTCCTTTCTGCAATATATATTCTAGTTTTCTGCAGCGCTCTTACGACCAAATTATTCATGATGTAGCCATACAGAATTTATCTGTAATTTTTTGTATCGACAGAGGAGGCCTTGTGGGTGAAGACGGAGCCACACATCACGGTGTTTTTGATTTGGCCTATCTGAGATGTATTCCCAATATGATTGTTTCTGCTCCAATGAATGAGGAAGAACTCCGCAATCTGATGTTTACGGCTCAAAGCAAAAAACAGGGACCTTTTGCCATTCGTTATCCACGCAATAACGCCATCAGTAAAGAATGGAAAACACCTTTCCAGATACTTGAAATAGGTAAGGGTCGGACTCTGAAAGAAGGAAACGATTTGGCTATTATCAGCATTGGCTTCACTGGAAATGATGCCTTGAAAGCAATTGAGGAACTGGAAGCAATGAATTATTCTGTTGCATTATACGATATGCGCTTTTTAAAACCCATCGACGAAGAACTGCTGCATACCGTATTCAAAAAACATAAAAAGATAATCACCATCGAGGATGGTACTGTTATTGGTGGATTAGGTTCTGCAGTTGTTGAATTTGCCAGCGAACATGGCTATCAGGCTGAGATTATCAAATTGGGGGTTCCTGATCATTTTATTGAACATGGCTCTTTGGCCGAACTTCATCTTGAGTGCGGTTTCGATGTTAAGAGCATTGTGAATGCTGCAAAAAAAATCATAGAGCGCTAATTTCTTTAATCCGTAAAAGTATTGCAGTTCAATAATCTTTTCCGTAAAAAATCCATTTCAGATATTCTTCGCCATGCCGATGACATGAGTCATGACACTCATAGGCTAAAGAAAAATCTGAATCTGCTGGATCTTACAGCTCTTGGTATTGCTGCCATCATTGGGGCCGGAATTTTCAGCACCATTGGCAATGCGGCTGCCAGTGGAGGCCCGGCGGTATCATTGCTTTTTGTGTTTACGGCTATTGCCTGTGGATTTTCCGGATTATGCTATGCCCGTTTTGCCTCTGTGATTCCTATCAGCGGAAGCGCTTATACTTATGCTTATGCCAGTTTTGGCGAACTCATTGCATGGATTATTGGTTGGGACCTGATTATGGAATATGCAGTAGGTAATATTGCGGTAGCCATTTCCTGGTCCGATTATTTTACCGGGCTCTGCAATGGTATGGGAATACACATTCCTGCTTATTTTACAACCGATTATTTATCCGCCTCACGTGGTTTTACAGCAGTTACCGAACAATTGCATTCCGGAACAGCTTTTAGTCAGATAACTGGAAGTCTGCAGGAAGCTTATACTGCATGGACTACTGCCCCTCAGATTTTCGGCTTACACATCATTGCTGATATTCCTGCTTTCTGCATAGTGGCTTTTATCACAACTCTTGTATATATCGGCATACGCGAATCTAAAATTGCCAGCAACCTGATGGTACTGCTTAAGGTTATTATATTA
>CAYYQJ010000184.1:0-3255 GCA_964473775.1 uncultured Bacteroidales bacterium
GAGGAAGAAAGCAACGGCATTGTGACCATACCACCATTGAACCACGGCATCCTGTGCCCCGGCATATACCGGATAACTTTTTATCAGAGAGACAGGTATCTCTATTGAGTTGACAATGTGCAATACCGCCACACCAATAAAGGTCGCCAGATACCACCACACCGCCACATAAATATGCTTCACACGGCGTTTGATGATGGTGCCTATCATGTTCATACCAAATACCACCCAGATAAGAGCTATCAAGATGTCAATAGGCCATTCCAGTTCGGCGTATTCTTTTCCTGTGGTGATGCCTGCAAACAAACTCAGTGCGGCCAGCAAAATGATGAGCTGCCATCCCCAGAAGTTGACACGGCTGAGCAAATCGTTGAACATGCGTGCTTTCAACACTCTTTGCAGGGAATAATACACACCGGCAAACATGGCATTGCCGATAAAGGCAAAGATGATGGCATTGGTATGAATGGGCCTGATGCGACCAAAGGTTGTGAAATCCAGACCCAGATTAAAATCCGGCCAGGCTAGCTGAAGTGCTGCGAGCAGACCTACAATGATAGCCACAGCACCCCAAAGGATGGTGGCCCAGATAAAATTTCTGACAATCGCATTGTCGTAACTGAATTTTTCGTTCTCCATACGGTTTTTCTATTTGGTTTGTGGTTTTTCTGCAACAATATCCTTTTCCGGCTCTGTTTCTGAAACAACATCATCGTCGAACAGTATCCTTACAGAAGGGGTGTAGTTGTCGTCGTATTGGCCCGAACGTACGCTCCATATAAACAGCCACAAGAAAATAAATGCGGCAAACAAACTCACTCCGATAAGCAGGTATAGAATATTCATCTTTAAAAAACGAAAACAAAAATACTACTCTTTTTATAAAAACAAAGAATTTAAGTAAACAAATGCCGAAATAGGAAAATCTCAAATCTCAAAACACAAATAACAATCAAATTCCAATTGTCAAAAAATCAAAACACAAAAGCGAAAGAAATTGTTATTTGATGCTTCATCCATGCATCATTTTCTTAGGGCTGATTGTTTATTCTTTCTTCGGTTATTTCTATAATTACAAAACTTCCCGGTTTGATGGATGGGCGAGGATGTGGGGTTTCTTTGGTGGCTGCAGGGGTTTCGCCTGATTCGGCTGTGGGCAGATAAATCTTATGTGTGAGTTTATCTATGCAAATGGTGCGTGCTCCTGCCTGAGTTTTAACATTGCCCAATACTTTAAAGGTCTTATCGTTTTCTTCCTGAACCACGGTCATTGTGCCATCGCCGTTCGAACTGTAGGCGCGGTTTTTAGCAGGGTCGAAGGCCACTCCATCCACGCGGTCGCCAATAGGCAGGGTGGTAATCACTTTTCCTGTTAAGGCATCCATCACCACCATCAATTTATCGCAAACACTAAATAAAATATGGTTTTTGTTGTCGAGAGCCAATCCGCTGGGCTCTTCGCCGGGGGCTATAGGCCAGGTGTTTTCTACCTTCATGGTGAGTGGATTGATTTGGCAAACCTTGCTTTTATCTTCTATGTTTACATACACTTTGCCATTGAAATCGGTTACAGCAAATTCGGGTTTGCCTTCCAATGCTATGGTGCCTATCACTTTGTTGGTAATGGCATCAATCACGGTGGCATTGCTGCTTCGGCCATTGAATGTGAACACCCTTTGACTGAATTTGTCGTACAAAATGGCGTCGGGGTTGTTGCCCGTAACTTTTATTTTTGCTACAACTTGATACGTTTTTAAATCAATTATAGTAACCGAAGTATCTTTTCCATTGCTGATAAAACCCTTGTTCAGGCCTGTGGCCAATGCAATTCCATGAACTCCTTTGGTATCGGGAATGGTAGCCACGGTTTTTCCTGTTTTCACATCCAGCACCTGCATTTCGCTGCCATGCGAAATATACAGCAGATGGGTAGAGTCGTCCATA
This sequence comes from uncultured Bacteroidales bacterium, assembly GCA_964473775.1. GTDB lineage: Bacteria > Bacteroidota > Bacteroidia > Bacteroidales > CAIWKO01 > CAIWKO01. The sequence continues at coordinate 1,945 of CAYYQJ010000184.1, forward strand.
GTTAAATAATCCCATGAGCCATCGCCCGTAAGGGAAAACCGGTTGCTGATTTTGTATTGATTTACGCCGTTTTGTGCAAGGCAGCAAAGGCTGCTGATGAGGGCAAGAGCCAGAATAGAAAGCTTTTTCATTGGTGTTTTTTGATTAGGATGATAATTAATTCAGAAACTAATACGCCACTACAAAAAGGTTGAAGATGCCACAGATGCACAAGATGCCTCAGGTTCACAGATTTCTTTTCTTTGAGTGAGTATTAATTAAGGTTCAAAAGTAATAAAAATTATCATCACTAAGGCTTTATGAATATAATTGACATTGACAAACATCATTTCAGAAAATGACAATTTACAGCGCAAAAAATTTTAACAGGTCTTTCAAAGTAGCTATTTTTGTAAAGTAATTACTTTAATTTTTTTTAATAACGTTTTAATACTTTTATTTATGTCAGAATCAGAATATAAATTCAGACCTGAAGCAACCTTGCAAATGTCAAGTGATCCCGTACACGTTCCGGATAACATTTTCGCAGCAAGAAAAACGCTTTCCGATTTAAGAAATAGTGGCGATCATGTAATTGCCGAGCTTATCTTAGATGCTATGGACGCACGTGTAGTTACTTTAGAAGAAAAACAAGACGCTATGTCGGGTGGTGCCTCTGATAGAAAAGAAATACGCAACAATGCTTATGCATTGGTTTTTGCCGATCATAAGAACAATAAGCTGGCAGTTCAGCTAAAATCAAACGATATTGTTAACTTTAATTCCGCAGCCGCTTTCATTAAAAGAAACGGTTATGGTGTTGCAGAAGAAGCTGCTGCTGTGGCACATCCTGATATTTCGATTAAAGCTAAGCCTAATTATGCAGGAACTATTATTGCTGAAGTTAAGGCTCCAAACACTGCCAAACAATTCTCTATTGATTGGGAATACAGTTATGATAATGGAGAAACCTGGGTTCACAGTAATTCAACAGGTGTTTGCGACAGAGAAATCACAGGTCTTAAATTGTTAAACACAGTAGTTGTACGTGCCCGTTTTATTATCGGATACGAGCCTCCCACAGACTGGATGAGGTCAAATGAGATAAACATTTGATTATATTAAGCTTTAAGAAGCATAGCTGATAACAATCAAAGATGGATTGATATCAGGTAGGACCGCCCTGTCAGACCTCAGCCCCGCCCTGTCAGACCACAGCCCTGCCCTGCCAGACCACAGCCCCGCCCTGTCAGACTACAGCCCCGCCCTGCCAGACCACAGCCCCGCCCTGCCAGACCACAGCCCCGCCCTGCCAGACCACAGCCCCGCCCT
>CAYYQJ010000184.1:3355-6140 GCA_964473775.1 uncultured Bacteroidales bacterium
GTCAGACCACAGCCCCCTTGATAGGGATGTCAGTTAAATTTTTTTACCAGCAGTTGTTATTTTGCTTATATTTGTGGAATAAAAGGATGTTATTACAGGAAATGGAATTTCCTGAAAGAAGAAATCATATAGAAGTAGGCAAATATAGAAACAACTTATTCAGTTATATAAACCAATCCATAGTCAAATTTGAATGTTGTTAATTATCATCAAATGAAAAAAACACTTCTTTTACTTTATGTACTCACCTTTGTTTTTTGCAATATTGGCTGCAAAAAAACTCCGTTTGATTTTAGAAATAAGTATTGTGGAGATTACAACTTTGTATATTCTTATTATTCGTGGCAATTAAACCTTGGGGTGTATGCAACAGATACTATAAATTATTCGGGCAAGGTGTATTATTCTATAGAAAATAAAATAGAGGTTGATTATAACCCAAACTTATCGCTGGAATTAGGCATCACACAAGATGGAAATCTTAGTTTACCCTGTGGCACTATCATCGGTAAATTTGAAGATGATAATAACTTAACATTAAACTATAATTCAAATTCGTGTGGGCATGGTGGACTTGGAGGTGGATCAAATTATAGTATTATCGGTAAAAAAAAATAAGCCCCGTATTAAAACACTCTGTTACTTGGCGTGTTAAACCTTAGTAGAAAGGATAAACCCTACAAACCCCAAACCTTATTATCTGATACTGATAAGGCAAAAAGCTTCCCGGCGTTATAAGTCGGGGCGCCGCTTGAAGTGGCACTCCGACTCATCAATAAACTCAAAACTCCAGGTACTTTAGACACTTTAAGTACTTTAGGCACTACAAGTATTTTAGGCACTTCTTACTCCCACATTTCAAACAAAAACACCTTCCCCTTCACCGAAAAAGGTACTTTGCTGAGGTTCCAGATATAGGTTTTAATCTTTGCAGCTTCGGGCGGCAGCTTGGGGATAAGCATCCCGTTAAGGAAATTAATATCAGGGCTTTGGTAATGCAGTTTCAGCCAGTTCAAGCTGATGTATTCGTAAGTGAGGCTTTTGCCATTGCTGTCGCAAATATCAATCACCACACGGGCATTGAAAGGGGCGGCGGCAGTGTTTATGGACAGCTTATAGCCCATATATAAGGTTTTTCCCGCAAGGCTATCGACATCTGTTTCAGTCAGATTCAGGTATTCCTGAGGCTTTTTTGTTGCGGCGGCCACATCATCCACTTTCAGCAAATGCTTGTGGTAAGCAATCTTTCGTTTCAATAAAAGCAGGCCGGAATATTTATCGCAATCAATGCTATCATAATACGTTCGCCACGATGGAATTTCGTCGGGCATCACTATCTGAAATTCTTCGTCGTGCGATGGATTGTTCCAGAAATGCACAGGGCCAAGCGAACCGTCTTTGCGGTAGTTGAAAAACGTCCAGCAAAACAGTTTCACACTATTACCACCCACACTTGCAGGGAATTCGCCCTGAGCGTGCTGAGCATAAACGGCATCGAAAAAGCGTTGCGGAAAGCGGTCCTGAAGATAAATGTTGCTGCGTCCGAAATTGGCAGAAACCAAGAGATTGATAGGGAAAAACAGTAGCGGAAGCAACACCACAAGCAGCCATTTTTTATTCCATTGCTGCAGCAGCTTGTCAGATAGGAAACACAAACTGCCCACAAAAAACGGAAAGAGATACAAGCCTGTACGGTCTTCGGGATAGTTCACTTTCATCACCTTACCCATAAAAATAATGGCAGCTATGTTGCCGCAAAGCAGCACCCAGAAAATCATTTGAGCATCAAAAATCAGGGAGCGTATCTTTACAGAAAACAGAATCACCATAAAGAATATCATCATGATGATGAACCATCCCAAAAACAAAAAGGGGAAGAAAGGGCCGCTTAAACCCGTGAACATAAACGAAATGCTGTGTACCGACAACTGCCAGAAACCACTGAGGCTGCCATAATAAAGCGCCCCTGTGTTTTGAAGCAGGAAAATATACTTCAAAAACAAGCCCAAAGGGATGATGGCCATAAAAAGATAACCCGTCAAAAGCAGTATGTTGCGTTTGATGCCCGCCTGATATCTGAGAAACTGGAAAAGAATCAGCCATGCAAATATGATGAGGAAAGATACCAGCAGGGTGAGGTTGGCAAGCAGGGCCATCAAGGCAAGAAACAGACAAATAAGATAATGCGCGGTTTTGTTTGTTCTAAAACCGCGCATCAGATAATAAATACAACCGAGCAAAAGCGCCATCGACATGCCGTAGCCACGCGAAAGGGCAAAAAACTCTATCATTCCCGCTGAGGTAATCAGTGTCAGTATGAAAGCCCATCGGATGATGAGGTTTTTTATTTGTGTGGAAATCTTAACCGTGAAATAGAAATAAGGGATAAACATCAGCAGGCTTGGCAGTCGCAAAGCCAGGGGGGCATCGCCGAAAAGGGTGTAGGATAGGGTGGTGAGGGCGGAGTTTAACACATGGTTGTTGGCATCGGCCTGAGTGAAAAACGGGAGGAAGGAGTGGTTTTGAATGTAATAGAAAAAGGTGGCGATTTCGTCGTGCGACATGGGTGCCATGAGGGTTTTCAGCCACAGATAGGTCCAGATGGCTGTAAATAAAATCCACAGAAGAAAGCTTTCTTTTTTGGAAAAGATGGGATGTTCACTCATGAGGATAACGCAATAGATGCCACAGACTCATAGATTAGATGCCACAGATGCGGAAGAAAATAAGGCCAGTAGAGTAGAGCGGGAAGGAGAAAATATCCCTTCCCTACCCCCTCTTCAAT
>CAYYQJ010000185.1:0-4595 GCA_964473775.1 uncultured Bacteroidales bacterium
GGAAAAAAATTTTTCGGGGTGTCCGAATACATTCGGAGGGTCGGAAAAAAATTTTTCGGGGTGTTCGGATACATTCGGAGGGTCGGAAAAAAATTTTTCAGGGTGTCCGAATACATTCGGAGGGTCAGAAAAAAATTTTTCGGGGTGTCCGTACACATTCGGAGGGTCGGAAAAAAATTTTTCAGGGTGTCCGTAGTATATCGAAAGAGTTGCTTTATAATGAAATAATAGATGCTAATATAACAAAATCACTTAAAAATAAAATAAAATTCACTCGCAAATAAAAGTTAAATCAAATTGATTATTAAATCTTTATAATACAAAACAGAAACAAAACATTAATTCATTAAAAAAACCAAAGTTATGCAATACACAAGAATTTTACCAGACAGCGATGATTTAAAACAATCAGTATTATCCGTTGCAAAAGAAAGAAAAGATGATGTGGATCCTGACGACAACCCAATTTCGACAGCCAACTCAGCCAAACTTGATTTATTGGAACCCGGATTTCGAGCTGCGCGCAATGCGGTTGCTCAAGCCGAAGAAGACGACAACAAAGCCGTTAACGAATGCGACCTTGCCTTTCTTATTTTACGATACTATGCCTCTCATGGCTTGCAATTGGTTGGCAATTTAGTAATCGACCGTATCGGTGGATTTTTGACTTCTACTTTAAAACTTTATAACCTCGATTTAAACGGCAACCTGCCTCCATATAATTCCGAAGACGAGATTATAAGTATGGCAGGCGATTTTAATCAGGGCGAAACCGACCGCATAGCCGGAGGTGGCACCGCTTTGGTAGATTATAATAAAACCACTTGTTTGGTAAAATTGAATGATGCAAAGGCCAAACGATTGGTTAAGCTGGATACACACAACTCCCTGATTACTGCTCAACACAATTTAAAAGTGAAACGCGAAGAGGTGGATAATTTTATTCCAAATATGTGGGACGATATTGAAAACGCAACCCAGCAAATGACCAAAGAAGAAGGACGCAACTATTGTAAAACCTGGGGCGTGAAATATAAACACATAAACGACACCGGAGTGCTTATTATTACTGCTATTGATTTCGATTCGGGCGAAAAACTGGCCGGAGTAGAATTTTTCTTCTCTAAAACAGGCGGCGAAACCGGTGCCAAAGGCAAAACAGACAATAATGGCAATCTTACCATCGAAAGTCGGAATTTTGATCCATCAAAACTGCTTGGAAAACTGGCTTTATATTACAACTCAATAGATGATGTTACTATTAATCCTGATGAACCAACCTACATAACGGTTAAAATGCGGAGATTGCCGAAATAAGCAGGAGTTTATCAAGTTTATAAAGTTCATCAAGTTTGTAAAGTTTATCAAGCTCTGCAAGTTTATAAAGAATTTGGGTGATTAGGTTCATTTGATTATTTGCTTATAATGCTATTTTTTCTTTAGATTTGAGAGTTTTTTATAAGATACCGCATAAAATTGATCATTGATAAGTAAAATATTAACCCCATCATCTTTCAAAACTTGACGACATTGATAAACTTTAAGAACTTGACAAACTTGAAGAACTTGATGAACTTGAAACTTGATAAACTTGCACCTTAAAAAACCTCCCCATGACCACCAACTTCCTTACCAAGCCAAACATCATCTGGGGAATATTATCCATCATTGGCACTATACTTATACTGTGTTTTAGCAACATTCCGTTTTTTTGGGACAATGTAAGCATATCGCAAATTGCCGATGTGTATTATCAAAACCACCTCCGCATCACCATCATGCCGCCCACAATGGATTATGGGGCTTTTACTTTGTATGCTTATTATCTTGCGATATTCTGGACCATATTCGGAAAATCGCTTTTGGTAAGTCATATTGCATTTATCCCTGTTTTTGTGGGTGTTTTGTGGGAGATAAAATGTATTGGTAATCTTATATTGAAAGATAAATATCTGGTTTTATTTTTAATCCTGATTTTTATCGACCCTGCACTTCTTACTCAAAGTTTGCTGATAGCCTACGATATGTTTTTGCTATACTTTATGTTACATTCCATTCGTATGATATGGCAAAACCGCAAGTTGGCTTATTCTTTCTCACTAATTTTTTTATCTTTAATATCTGTGAGAGGTGTAATCTTTGTTTTTTGCATGTTATTGATTCATATTTCTATTTGGAAAATCCGAAAACTCAAAATAAACCAGCATTTTTTTGCTCTTTACCTGCCTGTATTTTGTTTAATGATGGTTTGGATGATATGGCACTACCATAATACAGGATGGATTTTGTTTACTAACGAACGAAACCCTTTCCGACACCTCAACAGCCCGTTGATGGTGTGGCGAAGTGCGGGTTTCGTAATTTGGAAGTTGATAGATTCCGGTCGAATCGTCCTTTGGCTGATTGTAAGTGGCCTCGGACTTTTACTTTTTGTCATCTGGCGAAAAAAATCTAATTGTAAAATATTAGCAGCAACATTTTTGATACCATTAATCATCTATAGTTTGATTTTGATAATCATTTCTAATCCCGTTGGGCACAAATATTTTTTGGTTACTGATGTTTTTCTGAGTTTTATTTGCACAATACTTGTTTTCGGGATACCTAATAAAAAAATAAAGATAGGCGTATATATTTTGACGCTTATCGCAATGGTGGCGGGCAACTTTTTCATGCATCCGCAACGCTTTGGCAATGCCTGGGACACCTCACTAAAAGTAATACCCTTCTTTGGAGCCGAACAACAGATGAAAGATTTTGTAGAAACACAAAAAATACCGCCTCGCAGCATCTTTACCGAATTCCCCTTAACCACCAACCGCCGCGATACCTACCTGACAGAAGATTTCTCGTATAGCGAATTGGTTGCTGATAGTTTGGGCAGTTATCCCTACATACTTTTCTCGAATGTGATAAACACCGCCGACATGTCGCCCTATCAGAAAATAAAAAATAATTGGGAGTTGATTAAGGAAATTAAGTCAGGACAGGTGATTTTGGCCCTGTATAAAAATCCGGAGAAATAAAATTTACGATTCACCGGATTTCTAACATTCCTTAAGAATGATAGGATAATTTGATTATGGAATGATAAAATTGCTACCGCGAGAAGAATTGAATAATTGCATAATTACATAATTGTATAATTCAGAAGCTATAATTTCCTAACTTTGCATCATTATTTATTTACATGCAAACCAAAATCCGCTTTTCGCAAATAATTCTTATCAGCCTATTGGCTCTTATTTTTGTATTTCAATCAGAAACAACACAGGCTCAGCGCAAAAAACGCCCTGTAAAAGATTCTACTGTTAAGGTGGATAACGAATATTTCAAAGAAAACTACATGCGGGCCGAAGACTATATTTATAAACCCAACATCAAAACAGTGCTTTTGTATCGCGAAGGTTTTGTGCTGACGGCCCCCATCATCAAGATGTACTCTTCCGAAAAACTGGTTTTTTCTTTTGATGATTTGGATGGCGGAACCAAGCGCATTAAATACACTTTTATACATTGCGATGCCTATTGGACCGTTTCCGACCTCATGCAAAACGAATATCTGGATGGTTTTTATGAAGATGATGTGGCCGATTATAAATTCTCTTTTAATACTTTACAGAAATATACCCATTATAGCCTTACCTTTCCTACCGATAGAATGAAACCCCTGCTTTCCGGAAATTATATCCTCAAGGTTTATATGGAAGATAATCCTGATGATATTATCATCACCCGAAGGTTTATGATGATTGATAATCGTGTGAATATAACCGCAGCCTGCAATCGTCCCACCATTGTTGAATATCGTAACTACAAGCAGCAGATTGATTTTGCCATAGATAAAACAGGTTATACCATCAACAATGCGTATAACGACCTCAAGGTGGTGGTTCAGCAAAACGGCCGTTGGGACAATGCCATATCCAATTTACAACCCTTATTTATCAATGGCGATAAACTCGATTATAATTTTGAAGAAGGCAATGTGTTTTATGGCGGCAATATTTTTCGCGAATTCGACATCAAAGGCATGAATTTTTATACCGAGTTCATCAATAAAATCACCCGCGATGCCGATGGCTATTCGGTGTATCTGAAACCCGAAGAACGGAAAACTTTTAAAGTTTTTGCTTACCGCAAAGGTATCTATGGCCATATGTTCATCAAATCCGACGACAACATTTCTGATGGCGACATAGAGTCGGAATATGTTCATGTTCATTTCTTTCTGAAATACGATGCGCCTATTGTGGATGGTGCCTTGTATGTTGGCGGCGAACTTACAGGCTGGCGTTTGTCTGCCGACGCAAAAATGACTTACAATTACGCCCTGAAAGGCTACGAAGCCAACCTTTATCTCAAGCAGGGATTTTATAATTACCAGTATTTGTATCTCGAAAACGGCAAAAAAATAGCCGACGAAACCCTGATAGAAGGTACCCACTTCGAAACCGACAACGAATACACCATTTATGTGTATAACCGCGAAGCCGGCAAAAACTACGACGTGCTTGTGGGTGTAAAACAGTTCAATACTTTCTCTAAATAGGAAATTGGTATTGGGTAGATGGTATATGGTCTATGGTATTTGG
>CAYYQJ010000185.1:4695-6137 GCA_964473775.1 uncultured Bacteroidales bacterium
AAAATGAACTCAAAAAAACTCATTCTCATAATAATGGATGGCTGGGGCGAAGGCAATCACAATCATACCGATGCTATCTACAATGCAGATATCCCTTTCATCAAAAGTTTGTATCATAATCCCGATGTTGCTTACACCACATTGCAGGCTTCCGGCATTGCTGTGGGACTGCCTGAGGGTCAAATGGGAAATTCGGAGGTTGGCCATCTGAACTTTGGGGCCGGACGGGTGGTGTATCAGGATTTGGTGCGCATTTCAAAAGCCATTGACGATAAAAGCATAGAACAAAACCAAACCATTCTGGATGCTTACGCTTATGCCAAAACCAACAACAAAGCAGTTCATTTTATAGGACTTATTTCCGATGGTGGGGTGCATTCCCTGCAAACTCATCTCTATAAACTCTGTGATATGGTGCAGCATTCCGGCCTCGAAAAGGTTTTTGTGCATGCAATCACCGACGGTCGCGACACCGACCCCCGCAGTGGATATCAATATCTGAAAGAACTTCAGGAAAACATCACCCCTACAGGCGCAAAAGTAGCCACGCTTATCGGCAGATATTACACCATGGACCGCGATAAACGCTGGGAACGTGTAAAAGTGGGCTATGATTTGATGGTGAATGCCGTTGGCAAAAAATCTAACAACCTCCTCAATGCTGTCAATCAATCGTATGCCGATGGAATCACCGACGAGTTTATCCATCCTGTGGTTTTCACGGATGAAAACAATCAGCCTTTAGCTACCATACAGGAAAATGATGTTGTTATCTGTTTCAATTTCCGTACCGACCGCCTTCGCGAAATCACAACCGTATTATCTCAAAAAGATATGCCCGAAGCAGGCATGAAAACCATTCCCCTGCACTATGTTACCATGACCCGCTATAACGAAAGCTTCCATAATGTGCATATCATTTTCGATAGCGACGATTTAAAAAACACCCTGGGGGAAACCCTCAGCAAAGCCGGAAAAACTCAGTTGCGCATTGCAGAAACCGAGAAGTATCCTCATGTAACTTTCTTCTTTTCGGGGGGTCGCGAGGATGTTTTTGATGGCGAAAATCGCATCATGGTTTCTTCGCCCAAAGTAGCCACCTACGATTTAAAACCTTCTATGAGTGCCAACGAAGTCACCGAAAAAGTTTTGGAAGCCATCAACACTGTAGGCTACGATTTCATTTGCTTGAATTTTGCCAATTCAGATATGGTTGGACATACAGGTGTTTACACAGCCATTCTCGAGGCGCTTCACACGGTTGACAACTGCGTAAGTCAGGTAATCAAAACCGCGCTAGACAATAATTACTCTGTCATCCTCACTGCCGACCATGGCAATTCCGATTTTGCAATAAACAACGATGGTTCGCCAAATACCGCCCACACCTGCAATCCTGTGCCTTGTTTTCTGATTGATTCAGATTATAAAACAATCAAAAC
>CAYYQJ010000186.1:0-6127 GCA_964473775.1 uncultured Bacteroidales bacterium
ATAGCTTCAGGTGACTGGAGTTCAGACGTGTGCTCTTCCGATCTGGGGAGGGGTGATTTACGAAATAGATTTCAGGTTTCACAATTCCTTCAATATTGCATACAGACAATACTTTAGCTATACCAGGAATCAGGTTGTAAGCCTGTCGAAGTATAATTTCAGCATTATTCGGTCCAAAAGAGAAGTCGGTCAACTTAAGAAAAATTTTACAAAACTAACACTTTACTTAAAATTAAGCAAATCTTTTTTAAAATAAATTAAGCTTAATTTTGAAAAGTTTAATTTTTAAACTTGAAAAATATTACTTAAATTAAGCAAACTCAAGTTTAAATATCTTTACATCAGTGGTATTACTTACTAATTTTGTACCTTAATTTTTTATTATTATATCACATTTATTAAGCCAAAATTATATGGAAATCTACAGCCCCAAAAGTAAAAAAAGAGAATTGTTTAAAAAAAATCAACTTAAATCCAAAGTAACAGAAGTTGAAAAGCCAGAAATTGAAACCATCAAAATTGAGAATTTCGAACAGGTTCCTATAAAAAGAAGACCCAATCCTATAGTGTCTATTAAACAAAAGTTGGTAGATAGCCTCAAAGATTTTTTTGAAGTGAGTGAATATGATGTGCGTTGATGTATAGTGGTTTCTACCAAATAAAAGGGATAATTGCTTTACGGTTTTTGGGATATTCAGGAAAATGCTGCTTATACCATTTATGGTTAGAAATTGCTCTGGGTAAAAGGTTTACTATGGTCCAAACGCAGAAAGACAATCCTGCCAACGACCACGACATTAAGGCAAATCCTGTCCATTCCATTATTTCACCGAAATAATTCGGACAAGAGATGTATTTGTACATTCCACCTTGTGGTATTTGATAATCAGTTGAATTTTTACGGATTCGGAATAAAATATTGTCAGAACTGATGTTGATAATAAAGCCTGAAACAAAAATCAAAACACCGAGAATAAATCTGATGTCCATAAACCAGTCGGTTGTGTAATTGGCAAAATGTCCGAGGAAATAGCCATTGAAATAAGCATTGAACCCATTGAAAATGATAGCAAACAGCATAATTGCAACAGGCATTTTTTTACCTTTTGTCTTGATGCGGAATGGAAAAATTAAATCGCGGTTGATGTAGTGTATCATCCATAAAAGATAAATGCTAAGGCAAACCAAATTAGTATAGTTATGCCCCATAAAAAAGAAAAATGAGAATAATAGCAAGGGTGGAGATTCCATAATAATCCAGCCTAAGCGATTATTAATCATGGCTCCCCATTTGTTGCTGATAAACTTGCCATAAGGGGCCGTGACTTTAAATAATATTCCAAATATTAGCAAACCGGATAACAACCATGCAAGGGCGAGGTAATTGAATGTGATTTCTGGGATCATAACTTAACTATAAATATCCGTTTTGTTTAAACCAGTTGAATGAATCGGAAATGCTTTCTTCTAAAGGACGATATTTTAAATTCAGTTCTTTTTGAGCTTTCGCAGATGAAATATTTCGATGACCTGATTCAAGTATTTCGAGGGTTTGTTTGTTGAAAATTAAACGAATTTCTTCAGCCAGGAAGAGTTTGGCTAAAGGCAAAAAGATTTTGGCTAACCATATTGGGCAAATAAACCAGGGACTTTTGGTGCCTGAAACTTTGCCTACAAGGTTTCCGAATTCTTTAATGCTATGCCAGCCTCCTGATAACAAATATTTTTCGCCTGGTTTTCCCATGGTGATTGCATTGATGGTGGCATCAACCAAATCGCGGACATCTACAAAATCGTAACCACCCTGAATTAATGCGGGGACTTTACCTTTATAAATATTTATTAATGAACGTCCAACCATGGATGGTTTGAAATCGTTGGGACCGATAACTGAGGTAGGGCTTAAAACAATAGTTTCCAATTCACTTCCGTTGGCTTGTCTTACCAAACGTTCGGATTCAGCTTTTGTGGTGTCGTAAATATATGCGGCATTGGTAACCAAATCGCGTTGCTCATCCAAAGCTACGGTTAATGGATAAGAATTGAAAGCATGAATAGAACTGAAATGGATCAGGCGTTTTACTTTGTACTCGATACATTTGGCAATAATGTTGCGGGTTCCGGTGACATTGGTGGCTATAACCTGTTCATCATTATGCTGATTTACGGAAATATAGGCTGCAGCATGAATAACAACATCTGTATTGCGAATCAGGTCGTCGAGAGAATTGATGTCGCTGGTGTTGCCTTTAATAATATTCAAAGGTAACCCACGGATGGCGCGGTCATCTTCATGAAGTAATACGTTGATTTCATATCCTTTTTGTAGTAGGGTACGGCATAAGTTGGCTCCAACATGTCCGCTGGCGCCTGTAATTGAAATTCTCATTTTGGTAAATAATTATTGTTGTAAGTTTGTAAGTCTGATGCCATTATTATCAATTATGATAAGTCTCTTTTTGTAAAGTGAGCCAACGGCAATTTTGAATGTTTTTTTGCTTTGCTGAAAATTTTGATAAATTAATTCAGCGGAACTTTTATCGTTTAATGGTAAGAAACCATCATTTTTCCGGAGTTCGAATAGAATTTGTTCGGCTAAATCGTCGAATTTTTCGATTCCGAATTTAGCAAGACTGAGGTCGATTTTGTTGTCTTCACGGATTTTTTTTACATAGGCTTTGCATCGCATCCCTTTGGTAAGTGGTTGGAAAACTTCGCTTTTATAAAGCAGTCCGGAATATGCGTTATTGATGATGGCATTGTAGCCAATATCGGTTTCTTTACTGATCAAAATATCGACTTCTTGTTCTTCTACAAGATTGATTTCAGTTTTATTAAGGTACTTTTCAATTTTTGTTGAAGCGGCTATACGGCTGGTGAGATTGTCGAGAAAAATGGCAACTATGTAGGATTTTCCTTCCTGAAGGGTGACTTTTTGCTCACGGTATGGAACCAGTAAATCTTTAGGCAAACCCCAATCGAGAAAGGCACCATCCGCACTTACAGAAACTACTTTGAGGTAGGCAAATTGGCCAACCAAGGCATAAGGTGTTTGGGTGGTTGCAATCAGGCGGTCTTCGGAATCGCAGTATATGAATACTTCGATAAAAGAGTTCATAGTGACATTATCAGGTGCATAGCGTTGTGGTAAAAGTATTTCGCCAAGTTCTTTGCCATCGAGATAATAGCCGAAGGGAACGCGTTTAACAATTTCGAGATTGTTGTAATTTCCAATTAAAATCATGGTGTAAAGGTAGTTTATTTTTATTGAGGACGAGTTTTCAACTATTATTTTTTCAAGTGATCAATGGCCTGAATTCTTTGCAATACGGTGGGATGTGAATAAGTGATAAACACTGTAAATGGGTGGGGGCGAAGGTTGCTAAGGTTCATTACTGAAAGCTTTTTAAGGCCGTTTTTCATGGATTCGGGATTGTAATGGGTGGCGGCATATTTGTCGGCGGCGTATTCGTTGCGACGTGAAAAATAACTGCTTATGATTCCGGCAACCATAGATATCGGGCTATATAATAGTCCAAAGGCTAAAATTTCTAAATGGAAGGTTGGATGATTGGATCCTAATGCCAGGGCCATATCGGGATTTCCGATGAAAAGCGACATGATGTAGAAAATTATACCACTCGAAAGTATGGATGTGAGCATGCCATAAAGAACATGTTTCTTTTTATAATGACCGATTTCGTGTGCAAGGACAGCCACAATTTCGTCGGTGGTGAGATCGTTAATTAGTGTATCATATAATACTATGCGTTTTTGAGGGCCGAAGCCTGTGAAATAAGCATTGGCTTTTTTGGAACGCTTGGATCCATCGATGATAAAAATGTTTTTCAGTTTGAATCCGACACCTGAAGCAAAGAGTTGAATAGCATTGCGTAATTCGCCATCTTCCAAGGGTTTTTGTTTGTTGAATAATGGTACAATGAGGTTGGAATAGAATAGTGCCATGAAGAGCATAATGATGGTGATGGAGCCCCAGGCTAATAGCCAGAACCAGGGTCCGGTGGCAGAATAAATCCAGACCATGAGGGATATTATGCCGCCGCCTAAAATGATTGCAAGTAGCCAGCCTTTGAGTTTATCGAGTATGTAAGTTGTTTTTGTGGTGGTATTAAATCCGTATTTCTGTTCGATGATGAATGTGGCATAAATATCAAAAGGAGTGGAGAGAATGTCGGAAATAAAGCCGATTATGCCAAAAAATAAGCATGCGAGAATTATTGGATTATCAGTGTATGACCTGGCCCAGGTGTCGACAAAAGCGAATCCATTGAAGGCGAGCATTAATATCATTGCGGTAAAGGAAAATATACCTGTGAACCATGAGAAATGAGTTTTGGTTTTTTCGTATTGCTGGGATTTGGTGTATTTTTCGGCATCATATATTCCTGCTAATTCGGATGGAAGTTTATCACTCCATAGTGTGGAATCGAGATAATCGAGGAGAAGGCCGAAAAGATAGTTGAAAATGATTATCAACAGGATTATGATGAAAAGCGTGTGAGCCATTAGTTTTTTTTGCAAAGGTAATGCAATTTGGAGGTTTGAGGGGATAGTTTTGTTTTTTAGAATTTGGGATATTGGTGTTTATCTAAAATCGTTTTTATTACAAATATCTAATATTAAATATTTTATATTCATTATTAAAAGACCATTCCATGATTTTACACCTTATATTATATTGTAGTGCCAAAAAGCATTGCATAATTTGGGATATGTAATAAGCAGTCGCCCGTATGAAATAGTCAGTCGCCTGTATGCAATAAGCAGTTGCCTGCATGCAATAAGCAGCCGCATGCATGCAATAAGCAGTTGCATTGGTTCAGTTGAGCAACATGATTATATATAGAATTGTCCTCCTGCCATTCATCAAAAATATGCTTTCCAAAAAAGAAGTCTTTTGCTGTTGTAAATAATATTTTTAAAGGAGCGTTCAAACTACACATTTTAAGAAGTTCTGAACCCTTTTTTACGTAGTGTATGCTTGCAACATCGTTTGCAGATTTGATAAAAACTATGGGAATGTTCAAATCATTTGTAAATATTTTGTTTTTCTTGCAAAAAACAGCATCCAACCCCTGGTAATCATCACTCAAATAATTTAATTCAAGATCAAGGGCTATTTTCGGAAAGAGCTCATCTTTATAATATTTTGTTCTTAAGGTATCATCTTTAAACACTTTAATAAGAACTTTATAATCCACATAGTTTATCAGCGATATTCTAAATGCCGGCCATAAGGTTTCTTTTTGGTATTTTATTTTTTCCTCCTTTTTTATTTTTTTTGTTTTATTTTTTTTGTTATTATCTTATTGGGAATTGCTACTTTTAGTCGCGCCCCAACTAATCAGTATAAAGCCTGCGGTAAATTGATACTTTACTAAGTTCTAACCCATAACTTTCTTGTAATTCGTGAATAGTGGTTTTCATTATTTTTTATTTTATTTTTAATATTTTTGACAAATGCTTTTCAGGGTTTACATATTGAGTAGTTAAAGAATGACAGAGAATAAGCATAGACGTTTAACAGTTGCTTAAAAGAAATCGAGGCAGGCTGGAGCTCGCGCCGAACGGGATTATTCTTAAAAACCTTCTTCTATCCTCAAACATTAATAGAAATAAGTATACCACGACACACATAACCTTCTAACCTTCTTTTTTCTTTGTTTTTTCGAGATAAAACTTCACAAATAAATCATACTCCTCCTGATAGCTTATTTTACGATGATGTTCTTTCTGATTTATGATGTATTTGCAAACTTTATCAACCTCCGATTTTGAAACCGAAAATGCTGATGCAGATTCCTGCCATGAAAAATTATCTCCACACAGTTTTTGTTGCACAATAAATCGATCGGAACTTTAGGCTATAATACATGCTAAGTCCTGTTCAGATAATTTAGGTGAACATGAAACAAGGAAATGAACGTGCTCCGGATTAGCATAATTAGCATACAAAGGCGAATCGTTATTGTTGCAAATTCCTGTAATATATTTTTCAATACGCTTTCTTGCGGGCTCTTTTATAAGAGGTTCACGATGAAAGACAGTAAATATAAAATGGGAGATCGGAAGAGCGTCGTGTAGGGAAAGAGTGTTCAGAGCCGTG